>JAGQUL010000002.1:0-14073 GCA_020438525.1 Thermoleophilia bacterium
CGCCGCTCGGCCGGATCGCCCGCTCGATCGCAGTCCCGACCGGTGCCGCGCTCGCGCTTGCCGCGGTGCTGCTCGTGTTCGGGCTCGGCTCCAGCCCCGCCGGCGTGCTCGCGTGCAGCCTCGGCGCGCTCGTCGTGGCGGGCGTGGTCGCCGACTTCCGGCGCTCGCTCGCGGCGCGACGCGAGCTGCATCCCGACCACCCGTTCGCCGCGCGCCTGCGCCACGTGCTCGTGCGCAACCGCCGCCGCTGGGGCGCGTGGATGGCGCACGCCGGCATCGCGCTCGTGGTGGTGGCGATCGCCGGTGGTGCGTGGTCGTCGCAGGACGGCGGCGAGCTGCGCAGCGGCGACGTGCTGCGCCTCGGCAGCTATCGCCTCGAGTTCGTCACCGTCGAGCGCGAGCGAAGCGGGGCGAGCATGCGCACCCGCGCGGTGTTCCACGTGCACCGTGGCAGCGAGAACCTCGGCACCATGCGCGCCGGCCGCGACTTCCACCCTGCCTCCGGCGAGGTCTCCAACGAGGTCGCGATCCGCCACGACTGGCTGCGCATGCACGACCTGTTCATCACCGTCGATCGGCTCACCGAGGATGGAGCGGTGCGCGTCCAGGCGTTCGTGAACCCGCTCGTGCCGCTGCTCTGGCTGGCGGGCCTGCTCACCGCGCTCGGCGGGCTCGTTGCCGGCTGGCCCGACCGCCGCGGGGTCGACCCCGGTACGAACCCGCCCAGCGGGGTAGAAAGAGCGAACGATGCAGTGCATGAGTTGCGCAACGGAGCTGCTGCACCCGGCGAACTTCTGTCCGGTGTGCGGGGCGAGACTGGCGGCACCACCACCTGACGGGTCGGCCGCGACGCTGCCCGGTGGCAGCGAGCCTCCGGCTGCAGCAGGCACGCCGCCGATCGCGCCGGTGCCGCCCCCGGATACGCCCCAGCCGGAGCCCACCCCGCCCGCACACGCGTCGGAGAACGTCGTCTACCTCACCGAGGAAGCAGCGCGCAGCCGCGGAGCGATCCCCGCGAATCCGCACGCGAACGACTACGGCACGGCCGCGGCCTCGCCCGAGCAGCTGCAGGCCGAGGAGCTGCGTCGACGCGCCGCCGACATGCAGGCCGAGCTGCAGGCGCAGCTGCCCGCGTTCGGATCCCACGGCCCGATCCCGCAGCCGAGCGAGCTCACGCCACCTCCGACGGTCGACGACAACCCGTTCGGCGACTTCTTCGCAGACGGACCCACCGCATGGCTGGTCGACGACGACGCGCACGAGGACGAGATCGAGCTCGCCACCCCACGGATCGCCGGCACGATGCTCGCGCTCGGCGCGATCCTGATGCTCGTCGCCGCATGGACGATCTGGGGCATCGGCATGTACCGCGGCGCGGGTGGCGCCGAGGCCGGCGGCTTCATCATGCTCGCGATCATCCTGTGGGCCTCGTACCTCTCGCTCGGTCGCGAGAAGCAGCACGCCGCGATGCTGCGCTGGCACCACCGCGTGCGGGGGCTCGTCGACCGCCGCGTCGATCCGCTGCGCGAGCGCACCGAGGGTCAGATGCAGCTGCGCCGCGAACGCGACCGCTACCGCGCGATGGCCGACGAGCGCGCTCGACGCATCAACTCGCTCGGCGAAGCCGCCTACCGACAGTTCCGACAGGGCACGCTCGCGCCCGACCTGCAGGTCGGAGCGCAGCGCGTGCTGGCCATGGAACGTCAGATGCTCGTGCAGGACCAGCGCATCCACGGGATCGAGCGCGACCGCGCCGAACGCTCGCGCAAGAAGCGCCGCAGCGACGACGACGCCCCCACGCAGGCAGGCGGCCACCTGGGGACCGATGCGGCCTCGCCGCCGCCCGCGGGCGGCCACCCGGCCCCCTGATCCTGCCGAAAAACCCCCGCATGCTGCTGTACTTGCGGCATGAATCAGGCCACCCGCCGCACGCTCGCCATTGCCGGCATCGCAGTGTCGATCGCGACCTTCACCAGCGTCGCGAACGCAGGCATGCTCGAAGACCGGCTCGCCAACACCCGTGCCGAGGCGCAGCAGACCAAGAACGAGATCAACGTCATCGACCGGCGCCAGCAGGCGGTCGTGCGCCAGGTCACGAAGCTCAACCGCCGCATCAACGCGCTCGAGCGACCGCTCCACAAGCTCGAGGCGGAGGTCGACGGGCTCGAGTACCAGATCGAGCGACGCAAGCAGCGCATCGAGGACCTCAAGGCCGAGCGCAAGCGCCAGGAGAAGGAGATCGTCCGGCTCGGCAAGGAGCTCGACGCCGCACGCGACCTGCTCGCCTCGCGCGTCGTGACCGCCTACAAGACCGGCGACACCGGCATGCTCGAGCAGCTCGCCGGCGCCGGCAGCCTCGAGGAGCTGTTCCGCCGCGAGGAGGCGCTCGCACAGGTCGTCGGGCTCGACGATCGCGTGATCGACAAGATCCACGACGCCGAGCGCAAGGTCCGCGTCAAGCGCGCCCGCAACTTCACGATCCGACGCCAGATCGCCGACTCGATCAAGGAGCTCGACTCCGAGCGCGCGACCGTCGACCGCAAGCGCGCAGAGGCACAGCGCCGCCGCGACGAGGTCGCCGCGGTCAAGGCCAATCGCGACGCGGTGCTGCGCAAGCTCAAGGACCGCGAGGCGGACCTGGGCAGCCACCTCGACGACCTCGAGGAAGACGCCCGCGTGCTGCGCGAGGTGATCAAGAACGGCACCGCCACCTACCACGGCCAGATCGGCGGGCTCAGCGCCAGCGGATTCATCTGGCCGGTGAGCGGACCGGTCGTGAGCCCGTTCGGTCCGCGCTGGGGTCGCATGCACGAAGGCATCGACATCGCGATCGGCGCCGGCAACCCGATCGCCGCAGCCGCGTCGGGCGTGGTGACCTACGCCGGCTGGATGAGCGGCTACGGCAACATGGTGATCATCCAGCACGCCGGCAACCTCGCCACCGGCTACGCGCACCAGTCGCAGATCGCCACGTCGGTCGGGCAGCTCGTCAAGCAGGGCCAGGTCATCGGGTTCGTCGGCTGCACCGGTCACTGCTTCGGCGACCACCTCCACTTCGAGGTGTACGTCGACGGCGCACCGCACGATCCGCTCCAGTACCTCACCTGAGCGATCACGAGGCGACGACGACGACCGCCGCCGCACGCGCTGGCCGCGTCACGTCGGCTGCGGCGTGGCGATCAGCCACACCGTGAGCGCCACCACGCACACCACGAGCACCAGCTCGCGCGCCACGTACTGTCGAAGCATCCGGGGCGCGTCGTCGGGGCGACGACGGATCGCCGGCACGAACGCCGACATGTTGTTCCACGCCAGCGGCATCGTGCCGAGATACAGCACCAGCTTGCCGAGGATCAGGCGCCCGTACGTGGAGTCGAGCAGGTCGCCGACCGAGTCGAGCTCGGCGAACGTCGCGTAGGTGCCCGTCAGCAGGATCACCACCACGCTCGCGAACGCGGTGCGGCTGAACCGGGCGAGCTGCGGCACGTACGTCCCCGCGAACGGGGCGAGGTACGCGAGCTGCACGAGCCCGCCGAGCCAGATCGCTGCCGCTCCCACGTGCACCATGTCGAGCGGCATGCGCAGCCACGTCGGCTGCGTCGTGACTGCATGGCCCGTGATCGACAGGCTCGCGGCGAGCCCGCCGAACACCGCCGCGAGCATCCAGCGCGCCGGGTCGGGAACGCGCACGCCGCTGCGCAGCAGCACCGCGGGACCGATCGCCACGATCGCCACGATCGCACGCAGCAGCATCGATCGTCCGTAGGGCGTGTCGCGCGTCGCGCCGATCGCCTCCCCGGAGATCGACTCGAAGAACCCGCTGCCGGTCAGGATCGCGCCGTTGGCGATGAACGACACGGCCTGCGAGCCGAGCAGCACCAGCAGCGCCGCGACGACCAGTCGGGGGCGCCATCCCGGCGCGATCACGCACGCGAAGATCCCGCCGCCGGCCGCGACGAGCAGCGCGAGGATCTCCACGAACCGGGCGATCGAGAAGGTCAGCTGCAGCGATCGAGGCACCTCCGATGCCTTGCGCGCATCCGCCGCTGCATCGCCGCCCTTCGAGCCGACGCTGAACGTGATCGATTCCTTGATCACGTGCCCGTCCTCGCTCGACACGGTGTACGACACGCCGTAGGTGCCGGTCTCCGTGGCCGACAGCACCTGCGTGATCTTCGCGCCCTTGTGCGGATTCGGTGGACCCGACTGCACCTCCGCGCCGCTCGGCGCGAACACGCGTACGCCGTCGTCGCCCAAGGTGACGGTGCCGCTGAACGTCAGCTCGATCGAGGTCGGCGGAGTCGCCACGGTCGATCCGGCCGCGGGCGTCGACGACACCAGGTGCGCGTGCGCCGCCGCGCTCGCCGGTGCGAGCAGCGTCGCGAGCAGCGCGAGCGTGAGCGTCACGAGCGTGCGCCGGGCCCGTGCCCACGCACGCGCAGCTTGTACGGACCTGCGCATTCGATCGGCACCTACCCACGCATGCGCGATCCCGCACGCACGTGAGGGGTTGCCGGATCACGCGACTCGCCGCATGCTGGAAGCAGGTGACCCTCGATGCAGCCTCCCCTGTCCGGACATCCACGACCTGCGACCGCCCACACCGGGCCGACGTCGCATGACGTGTTCGCCTCGTTCCCGCAGGCGCCCGGCACGCTCGCCGCAGCGGTCCAGGAGCGCCTCGGAACGCAGGCCGTGCTCGTGCCGCAGCACGTGCAGGGGGGCTTCGACGATGAACCGCGGATGCAGATGCGGCCGTATCGCGACCCGCTCGGCTGGCACCTCGTGAAGCACCTCGTGCAGCTCGCGCTGATCACGTCGGTCGTGCTGTTCGCCGCGCGCGGCGGCGACGGCCTGGTCGGGCTCGGGTACATGGGCACGGCGCTGCTGCTGATGCTCGTCGTGGTGCTCGCCGACCGCATGCGCTTTGCAGACCGCGACCCGTCGTTCGAGATCGTCGAGTTCCTGGCTCCCGCGCCGCGCCCGGAACCGGTCCCGCAGCCACGCATTGCGCCGCTCGTGCCGCTCGTCGAGCAGATGCACGTCGCGCTCGGCGACCGCGTCGACGTGACCTGAGGCGTCTCGCGCCGAACCCGCTCAGACCGGCAGCAGCAGCTCGCGGGTCGTGTCGTCGAGCTCCAGCTCGCGCAGGTCCGGCAGGTTGCGGAAGCGCTGGCGATAGTCGAAGCCGTAGCCCACGTAGAAGCGGTCGGGAACCGTGAAGCCGCGGAAGCGAACCGCATCGTCGACCAGTCGTCGATGCGGTCGATCCAGCAGCGTGCAGACCTCCACCGATGCCGGCTCGTGGGTGGCCAGCCACTTCATCAGGAACCGAAGGGTCAGCCCGGTGTCGATCACGTCCTCGACCAGCAGCACGTCGCGGCCGGCGACGGGGATCTGCAGGTCCTTGAGGATCTGCGCCTGCACGCCGGTGGTTCCGTCGCCGTACGCGCTCAAGGCCAGGAAGTCCATCTCGTGCTGCACGGTGACGTGGCGAACGAGGTCTGCGGCGAAGATCGTGGCGCCCTTGAGCACGGTGACGAGCACCGGCACGGAATCCGCGTAGTACTCGCTCACCTCTGCCGCGAGCGCCCGCACGCGCGAGTCGATCTGCTCGCGCGAGTAGAGGATCGTGCCCAGCATCGGTGCATCGCTCATGGACCGAAGACTATCGACTCCTAGCGCGGGCCGTACGGCAGCAGCAGGTCCACCGCGAAGCGCGTGCTGGCAAGCTCGCGAACGCCGTCGTCGATCGCGTACGGGTTGCGCAGCAGCTTCGTCGCCTCGTCGGCATGGTCGGCTGCTGCGTCGAGGATCCGGCGTACGCCGAGTCCTCCGAGCGCGTCGACGCCCGGCGTGGTGGCGGCCTCGCGGATCGAGCCGTTCACCGCGCGCATCAGCTCGTCCAGATGACCGGAGCTTCCCTGCCGCGCGACTCCGAGCGCCTCGTCGATGTGCGACATCGCCGTGCGCAGTGCCGGCACCCATGCGTCAACCCTTGCGGCGAACACCCGTCGTCTCCTCGCAGCTTTCCGAACCGGCGCGTCCATCCCCCGGATGCGCACATCACCCGTGTATCGAGCGGGCGACCGTGGTTGATTCAGCCTGCGAGCAGGCGATCGACCGGTGCGGTGCTCGCGGCGCGCGAGCGGAGCTTCTGGCCGAGCGCCTCGATGTCGCGTCGGTAGAAGAGCCGGACGTTCACGTCGGGGTAGCGCTGCCGCAGCTTGCGCACCTTGCGGTTCTTCTTGGTGACGAGCTCCTGCCGCATCGTGGTGACCTCGAGGAACAGGTTGAGGTCGGGCAGGTAGAAGTCGGGTCGGAACGCCTCCGTCACGCGACCGTCTGCAGGATCGGTCTCGAGCACGAACGTGACCGGCTCGTACTCCCACGGGATCCCGTAGAAGTCGAGCAGCTCGGCGCACTCGCGCTCGCTCTCGTTGACGAAGCGCGGCTCCTGTCGCCCGCGGAAGCTGCGCCAGAGGCGGCAGGTCGCGCCGTCCTCGACCGGTTCGGTGCGGTCTTCCTGCTCGGGGAGTGCGGCAGTCATCGGAAGCGTTCCATCCATCGTTTCGGCGGTGAGTCGCTGATTCCGATATACGACGAACGTAGTCATACACCTGCTCGTCGACGACGAATTGCAAGGCGGACGATGTCGGAGCCGGTCGATGGCTGCGGGGACGTGCGGCTCGACGTGATGGTCGAGCGCCGCACGCGTGGGGAGAAGCGTGACGGTCATGTGGGAGTGGGTCCGCGTGTGGGGAGTGGGGAGCGCGAACCGCCGAAATCGTACGACCGGCACCGGACGACGCAGCTGCGCGTGCTCGCGTGCCCGCGTGGGTACGTGCAGAGCATGAAGCCCGCTCCCGACCGCCGCCGCGTGATCGCCCACATCTCCGACCTGCACTGCGGGCACCCCCACTTCGTGCCGGAGATGCTCGACACCGCGATCGAGGAGGTGAACGACCTCGATCCCGACATCGTGGTGGTGAGCGGCGACCTCACCGGATTCGGGTTCCTGCCCGACTACGAGCTCGCGCGGGAGTACATCGACAAGATCACCTGCGAGCACGTGGTGACGATCCCCGGCAACCACGATGCGCGCAACGTCGGCTACCTCCACTTCGAGGACCTGTTCGGTCCCCGCAACCGCGTGCTGCACGTCGACGGCGTGAGCGTGGTGGCGGTCGACAGCTCCGAGCCCGACCTCAACGAGGGCTGCGTGGGCCGTGGTCGCTACTCGTGGATCCGCAAGCAGTTCGCGCACCCGGCAGAGCTGCGGGTGTTCGTGCTGCACCACCACCTCGTGCCGATCCCGCGAACCGGTCGCGAGCGCAGCATGGTCACCGACTCCGGCGACGTGCTCGAGCTGCTCGCCGAGTGCGGGGTCGACATCGTGCTGAGCGGCCACAAGCACGTTCCCTACGCGTGGCAGCTCGAGGAGATGTTCGTCGTGAACGCCGGCACCGTGTCCACCACGCGCCTGCGCGGTCGGGTGAAGCCGAGCTACAACATCATCGAGATCACCCGCGACCAGGTCACGATCGACCAGAAGGTGCCCGGCGCCGGTCGCGAGCGCGTCATCAGCTTCGACCCGCACAGCCGCGAGTACCGCAAGTACGTGAGCGAGGCGAGCGGCTGGGCGCCGCCGGTCGACAACGTGAGCGTGGTCGACCACACCGGCGCAGGCATCGGATCCGGTGGCGGGCAGGGCCTGTCCGACGCGGTTCGAGCGGCCGAGGATGCGGAGTCGACCACCGATCCGTGAGCGGGCCGCACCAGCGGCATGGGCGCCGCGCGATCGTCACGGCTCCCGTCGTCGCTCCAGACGAGCAAGCAGGGAGACGACGACCAGTCCGACCACGAACGCGCCGAGCACCAGCATGATGTCGCCCGCCGCTCCGGAGGGAGCGTGCAGCGTTCGCTCGTCGCCGCCGCCCTGCCATGGCCAGAGCGCGCGCGTGGAGCCGACCATCAGGCCGACGAGCGCCGCCATAGTCGCGTCGTGCCGGTGCTCGAGCAGCCAGCCGAGCACGCGCGAGAACACGGCCAGCCCGACCAGCGCGCCGAGCCCGAACACGACGACGTAGTCGAGCTCGCGGGCGTGCACCGCGTCGAGCGTCACCTCGTACATCCCGAGCACGAGCAGCAGGTACGAGCCGCTCACGCCGGGCAGCACCATCGCGCAGATCGCGATCGCGGCCGAGCCGAACACGAGCAGCAGCGCGGGGTCGTCGACGTTGCCGGCAGGCAGCCCCGCCAGGACGAACGCCACGATCGCGGCCGCGCCGGCGCGCAGCCAGCTCGCGGCGCCGCGCGAGCGGATCCGCAGCCACGGAATCGGGATCGTCGCCACGATCATCCCGAGGAACAGGCCGTACATCGGCTCGGGGTGTGCGTCGATCAGCCCCGGGATGAATCCGGCGCCGACGACGATCGCGGTCCCCATGCCGAGCAGCACCGGAACCAGCAGCAGCCACTCCACGTCGCGGCGCAGCGCGGCGGTATCGCCACGGACGATCCGGACCGGCAGCCCAGTGAAGCCGCGCACGCTCGCCACGAGGCGCTCGTAGATGCCGGTCACGAGCGCCATCGTGCCGCCGCTCACGCCGGGAACGAGGTCTGCGCTTCCCATGAGCATGCCGCGCGCGTAGTTGCCGGCGGGCGATGACGGTGCGGAAGCAGGAGAGCCGTTCACGCTGCGGATCGTATCGGGCGCGCCTGGGGTAGGAGCACGATCGTGACCCGTGCACGCCGGCAACCGCTGCTCGCCGCCCGATCCGTCGTTGCCCGGATCGCGTTCAGCGAACCTGCCGGGATCACGTACCTCGCGTTCAGCCCGCTGCTCGTGAACCTCGGGAGCGGCACGGCATTCGACGTGCGGCTCGACCTGCACCCCGTCGCGCGCGACGCGCTCGCAGGGGCAGGGTGCACGGTGCTGGAGGGGCCGCCCCTCGAGCTCGACCCGCACGACCAGCGTGGCGATGCCACGGTGATCGCGCTCGAGCGGGAGCTTGCCGCAGGGCTGCACGCGCAGCAGGTGGGCAGTGGAACGATGCCGCCGGCGTCGTTCGCAGTGGCGATCCCCGACGAGCGCCTGGCCGCGCTGCCCGCCGGGTGGCTGCCGGTGTTCGAGAGCGACCGCACGAGCGTCGACCTGGATCGCCCGGGCCGGTGGGAGTGCGGGATGCCGAGCGACCTCGTGTTCGGCGTGGCGACGTACTCGTTCGCGCCGGGAGCGCGCGATGCGGCCGACCACGACCACTATGTGGCGCTGCCGTTCAGCCGGATCTACGTGCCGCAGGGGTGGACGCCGCCGCCCGCGCTCGTCGATACCGACGGAAATTGACGGATCGGCTCCGCGCTCGAGCGGGTACGACGACGAGCATGACGAGCGCCCCGCGACTTCCCGTGCCGTTCCGGCTGCCCGCCGGCGAGTCCAGGCCATGCGTGGTCGTGGTCGACGGCGAGCACTACCCGGCGGCGGTCGCGGATGCGATCCGCGAGCTGCAGACCGAGGGCTGGGACGTGCGCGCAGCGGCGCTCGTCGGTGGCGGCGAGAAGCTGCGGAGCGAGCCCGACTACGGCGTGCCGCACGTCACGCCCCCGGCCGGCGACGACACGCCTGGTGGCGCGTTACGAGCTGCGATCTCGCTGGCAGGGCCGGGCACGCACCAGGTGCTCGACCTCGCCGACGAGCCGGTGCTCGTGCTCGAGCGACGGCTCGAGCTGATCGGGATCGCTGCGTCGCTGCAGCTCGTGTACCGCACGGCCGACACGGTCGTGGAGCCACCGCGGTTCGAGCAGGCGGCCGCGCCGGTGCTCGCGATCGTGGGCACCGGCAAGCGGATCGGCAAGACCGCCGCCAGCGCGCACGCGGCGCGTGTGGTGGACGCGCACCTCGGCGGCGATGGTGCCGTGGTCGTGGTTGCGATGGGGCGCGGCGGACCGGCCGACCCGATCGTCGTGGACCGGTCCGGCGGGCCGATCACCGTGCAGCGACTGCTCGACATCTCGCGCGCGGGCGCGCACGCGGCGAGCGACTACCTGGAGGACGCGGCGCTGACCGGTCTCACGACCGTGGGGTGTCGTCGGGTGTCTGGTGGACTGCTCGGCGTGCCGGCTCGGTCGAACGTGCCTGCGGGCGTGCAGACCGCGGTCGACCTGGGGCCGAAGCTCGTGCTGCTCGAGGGCTCGGGGTCGTGCGTGCCGCCGGTCGCTGCGGACGCGAACGTGCTGCTGGCAACGACCGATCGACCGCAGGACCTGCTGGGTGGGCTCGGGCCGTACCGCCTCGCACGCGCAGACGCGCTCGTGGTGATGGGCAACGACCACGAGCAGGCACGCGTGCTGCTCGATCGCGCGACCGCACATCCGGCATGGCGCGGCACGCACGCCGTTGCGGCGTCGCTCGTGCCAACGCCCGTGGGCGAGGTCGACGGTCGCATGGTCGCGGCATTCACCACGGCACCGGACATCGTTGCGCCGATCGTCGAGCGCGAGCTCAGCGCGGCAGGCGCCGACGTGGCGCTCGTGAGCTGCGCGCTCGCTCGACGCGACGAGCTCGCGCACGACCTGCAGCGGGCGAAGGACGCGGGTGTCGAGGCGCTCGTGGTGGAGATCAAGGCGGCCGCGATCGACGCGGTTGCGGAGTTCGCCGACGCGCACGACCTCGACGTCGTGTTCCTCGACAACGTGCCTCGACCACACGACTCAAGCGTCGACCTCGACGCGATCCTGCGCGACGTGGCCGACCTCGCACTCGCCCGTGCGGCGACGCGCCTCGACGACCTCGCCTGACGACGCAGCTCGGTGGGTAGTCGCGCCTCGCCGCGTGACGCGGGTCGGCGCCGGCCCTTGCGCGCGCGCATGGTTCACGGCACGGTGGGGAAGGTTGGGACAGAGCGCTTCGCGCCCGCGCGCGAGCCGTTTCGCCCCGTCGCCACCACCCGAACGGAGCCATGTCCGATTCCCGCCTCGTATTCGTCCGTGCCAAGGACGGTCGCCTGCCCTACTCCAAGGGCGTGATGACGCAGACGCTCACGGCGACCGGATTGTCGCCCGAGCGCGGGCACGCGATCGCGAGCCTCGTCGAGGAGCGCCTCACGAACGGCGGACGCACGGGCGAGGAGCTCACGGTGCGCGAGCTGCAGGAATTCGTGCAGGAGGTGCTGCGAGAGCAGGAGGGCGACGACGCAGCCGACCGCTACCGCCGCTGGACCGCGCTCAAGCGCAAGGACATCCCGATCATCATGCTCGTCGGTGGCACCGCGGGGTCCGGCAAGAGCACGGTCGCGCAGCAGGTCGCGTCGAACCTCGGCATCACGCGCGTGTCGAGCACCGACATGGTGCGCCAGGTCATGCGTGCGCTGTTCAGCCCGGCACTGATGCCGGTGCTGCACCACTCGTCGTTCGACGTGCCGGTCGGCGGGATGGCGCTGCCGCGCGGCGCGCGCCATGACCTCGGCCTGCTCGGCTACCTCGAGCAGTCGCGCCAGGTCTGCGTCGGCGTGAACGCGATCCTCGAGCGTGCCGAGCGCGAGCGCGTGTCGACACTGATCGAAGGCGTGCACCTCGTGCCGGGACTCGTCGACCCGGTCGACGTGTCGCGCTCCGCCGTGATCGACACGGTCGTGTACATCGAGGACGAGCAGACGCACCGCTCGCACTTCACCATGCGCGCGATGCAGACCGACGGCTCGCGCCCGGTCGACCACTACCTGCGCAGCTTCGACCGGATCCGGCAGATTCAGGACTACCTCGTCGAGCAGGCCAACCGACGCGGTGTTCCCGTGCTCGAGAACACCTACCTCGACGACACCGTCCGCCGCCTCGTCGACCACACCCTCGACGTGGTCGAGCGCGTCGCCGTGGAGCGCGACGCGGCCGGTGCCGCGGGTCGCGGTGGCGGACCCGCTCCGATGCCCGGCGTCGGCGCAGAGCATCGAAGCGACGACGTTGCGCGTGCGCTCGATGTCGCGCTGACCAGCGACGAGCCTCGGATCCCGAGATCTCTCGGCGGCGGCGACTCCGGCTCGTAGCTTCGCGCGGGTCGCTCCGGATGTCGAGGCGCGGTTCGGGTAGGTTCGATGCATGGTCGACTCGACGGATCAGGACGTGCTCGACGCGCTCCAGGGCCTGGGCGGCGTGCAGCAGTTGCTCGCCGCCCTCCCTGAGTGGGTGGTGCTGTACGACCAGACGCTCACCATCCGCTACGTGAGCAATCGTCCCGACGCCGTCGAGCGTGCGGGTGAAGGCCTCGGCCTCTCCTTCCGCGACTTCGCCGACCCCGAGCACGTCGACGAGTACGAGGCGCTCATCCGGAACGTGTTCGACACGGGTGAACGAACGACGTTCGAGGTCCGCGCGCGCAACATCGACGGCGAGTTCGGATGGTACGTCAATACGGTCTCGCCGCTGCGCAGCGCCGACGGGTCGATCTCCCTCGTCGTGATGATGACGCGCGACATCACCGATCGCAAGCAGGCCGAGGAGGCGCTCGAGCGCGCGCTCGACCACGAGCGCGAGGCGGTTGCGAAGCTTCGCGAGCTCGATCAGATGAAGTCGGGGTTCGTCGCGAACGTGGTGCACGACCTGCGCACGCCGATCACCGTGATCCAGGGATTCGCGCGCACGCTCGAGGATCGTTGGGGGGAGTTCGACGACGACGAGCGCCGCCGCTTCCTCACATTCATCTCATCGGGAACGGACCGCTTGATGCGCCTGGTCGACGACGTGATGCTGGTGTCTCGACTCGAGTCCGGCGAGCTGCCGCTGCAGCGTGCGACGTTCGATCTCGCCGAGCTGATTCGCAACGTCGCGACCGAGCTCGAACACGGCACCGATGCCCACTTCGAGCTCAGGGTGCCGGAGCACGCACCCGCGCACGCCGACGAGCTTCGGATCCGGCAGGTGCTCTCCAACCTGTTCGCGAACGCGCTGCGGTACTCGCCGGCGAACCTGGCGGTCGAGGTAGCGGTGGATCCCGCGGCCGACGCCGGATGGCGCGTCTCGGTGATCGATGCAGGGCCCGGCATCGCGCTCGAGGACCAGCCACGGCTGTTCAAGCGCTTCTCGCAGCTCGATCCGACCGCGGGAGGGCACGGCGGCAGCGGTCTGGGCCTGTACATCTGCAGGTCGATCGTCGAGGCACACGGGGGCGAGATCGGCGTGAGGAGCACGCCTGGCGACGGCACGACGTTCTGGTTCACCGTCGAGGCAGCAGTCGCGAGCGGCCACGCATCGGAGTGAGACGGGGGTCGACGTTGGCGCGCCTGGAGGCGTTGTCGGCATCGTGCTCAGCGAATCCGGACGTGCGCGCGACCGGTTCATGCGGTATGGTGGTGGCAGGTCGTCCGATACGGGACATCGCGAGCCGCTCGGCGCGCGACGGGTTCGGAGCCGACCTTCCAACCACCGGATCCGGTGGGAACCGCACTTCGCGTCGTAGCGGCCCATGGCTGCAGGCCGGCGCGGATCCATTCCTTTCGCGGAGGTACCCGCAGGCATGAACATGCTGCAGGACTATGACGTCACCGACGACTTCGAGGCCGAAGAGGCGAAGATCCAGCTCGACAAGGCGCACCTCGCCGAGCTCTGGGCACTCGCCGACGAGAGCGACATCGACGGCTATCGGGCGATGGCCAAGGAGGAGCTGGTCGGCGCGATCTGGCACCGACACCAGCGCCTGGTCGGCGCGCTCGAGCGCGAGGGCGTGCTCGACGTGCTGCCCGACGGGTTCGGATTCCTTCGAGGCAAGAACTACAACTCCACGCCGCAGGACGTGTACGTCTCGCAGCAGCTGATCAAGCAGTTCCGGCTGCGACGCGGCGACTGGATCACCGGCGAGATCAAGGAGCAGAAGGCGACCGACAAGTTCCCGGCGCTCGCCAAGATCTACACGGTGAACCAGGCCAACCCGCAGGAGATGCTGCATCGCCCGCGGTTCGAGAACCTCACGCCGCTGTTCCCGGAGGAGCGGCTGCGGCTCGAGACCGAGGCGAACGCGGGTCGGCAGCAGGGAATGACCGCCCGCGTGATCGATCTGGTCGCGCCGATCGGCAAGGGCCAGCG
>JAGQUL010000002.1:14175-14352 GCA_020438525.1 Thermoleophilia bacterium
ACGAGCGTCCCGAGGAAGTCACGGAGATGCAGCGCACGGTCGACGGCGAGGTCGTCTACTCGACGTTCGACCAGCACGCGACCAATCACATCCATGTCACCGAGCTCGTGCTCGATCGCTGCAAGCGACTGGTCGAGCTGGGCACGGACGTGGTGGTGCTGCTCGACTCGATCACCC
>JAGQUL010000408.1 GCA_020438525.1 Thermoleophilia bacterium
CGCGCGCGGGAAGCCGTAGTGGCAGAAGCCGATCACCTTGTCGAACACGCGGTTGGCGACCTCCTCGCCCACGCCACGCGCGGCTGCGCCTGCGAGGAAGCGCGGCCGCCAGACCTCAACGCTGCCGGCAGCACGCTTGCGGGTCATCGCGCGGCGCAGGCCATCGGCCTCACCGGCAGTGAATCCGGCGAGCGCCATCGAGACTTCGATCACCTGGTCCTGGAAGACGATCGCCCCATACGTGTCGGCAAGCACCGGCTCGAGCAGCGGATGGTCGTAGGGCACGCGGTAGCTCGGGTCGGCGCGCAGGCGCTCGCGCGCGTCGACGTACGGGTTGACGCTCTGGCCGATGATCGGACCCGGGCGGATCAGCGCGACCTGCACGACCAGGTCGTCGAGGCAGTCGGGGCGCACGCGACGCAGCGACTGGATCTGCGCACGGCTCTCGATCTGGAACGTGCCGACCGTGTCGCCCTCCGTGATCTCGCCGTACACGGCGCGGTCGTCGAGCGGGATGCGCGAGAGGTCGATCGGCTCGCTGCCGGAGCGGGCGATCGTCTCGACGCACTCCTCCACGGCGCTCAGCATGCCGAGGCCAAGCACGTCGATCTTGAGGAAGCCGGCGTCAGAGCAGCTGTCCTTGTCCCACTGCACGAGCTGGCGGCCGGGCGTTGCCGCAGGCTGGATCGGCACGACGGAGCTGAGCGACTCGGTGGAGATGATCACGCCACCCGAGTGCTGGCCCATCACGCGCGGCAGCCCGGCGATCTCGCGGGTCATGTGGCGGAACGCCTCCCAGCGGGGGCCGGTGTGACGCTCGTCGACCGCCTCCCCCACCCAGATCGCGTTGAGCGCGTCGGTGCTGGCGCTGATGCGTGCGAGCTCTGCCTGCGGCAGCCCGAGCGCGCGGCCCACGTCGCGGATCGCGCCCTTCGATCGGTAGGTGGCGTGCGCGGCGACCATCGCGCAGCGATCCGATCCGTAGCGCTCCACCACGCGTGCGAGCAGGCCGTGGCGGATGTCGCGCGGAAAGTCGAGGTCGATGTCGGGCACGCTCACGAGGTCTTCGTTGAGGAAGCGGCCCATGCGCAGGTTCGCCTCGAGCGGATCGACGTGGCTCAGGCCGGTGAGGTAGCAGACGATCGACTCCACGCTCGAGCCGCGCCCGCGCCCCGGCGGGTTGAGGTGGCGCACCGAGGAGCTGCCGCGCACCTCGTGGGCGACCTCGCGCGCGAGCTCGAGCACGTCGCGGTGGAGCAGGAAGAATCCCGAGAGGCCGTGCTTGCGGATCACGGCGAGCTCGTCTGCCAGTCGCGCGCGTGCGCGCAGGAGCGTGCGGCGACCGGCGTAGCGCCGCTCGAGCTCGGCGGTGCACACGTGCGCCAGCTCGTCGTCGGCCGTCCTGCCTGCGCCGCGCTCGTCGGCCAGGTCGGGGTAGCGGTAGCCCACGCCGGCGGTGAGGTCGAACTCGATCGATTCGGCGATCCGGCGGGTGTTGGCCACGGCGTCGGGATGGTCGACGAAGCGGCGTGCCATCTCCGAGGGGCTGCGCAGCACGCGCGCGAGGTTGCCGTCGCGCTCGCCTTCGCAGGCCTCGAGCGTGGTGTTGCAGCGCACGGCGACGAGCAGGTCGTGGAGGCGCCCGCGCAGCGGGGTGTGGGCGTGCACGTTGCCGGTGGCGACGACGGGCGCGCCCGCCTGTTCAGCCACGGCGCGCAGCATGCGGCAGCGCTCGGAGTCGCCGCGCTGCTGGGGCAGCTGCAGCTCGACGTACACGTGCTCGGCGCCGAACGCGCGCTGCAGGCGTTCGATCAGCTCGACCGCGCGACCGGG
>JAGQUL010000092.1 GCA_020438525.1 Thermoleophilia bacterium
CGATCCGCCGTGCGCCTCGACGATCGTGCGGCAGATCGCGAGCCCCAGGCCGGTGGAGTCGGGCCGCGAGCTGAAGCTCGCGAAGGGCAGGAACAGCTCCGGCTCGTGCTCGGGCGCGACGCCCGCACCGTCGTCGACGACGTCGATGTACACGTACGATCGCGATCCATGAACGCGCACGACTACGTCCCCCGCGCCGTGCCGCAGCGCGTTCGTGATCAGGTTGGTGACGACCTGCAGGATCCGGTTGCGGTCGACGTACGCACGCGCCTCGGTGTCTGCTTCGGTCCGGATCGTGCGACCCTCCGGCAGCTCGATCCCGGTGAGCGCGTCGTCGACCAGGCTCGTCGCGGGCGTGGGCTCCGGCGACAGGTCCAGCGACTCCGGTCGCGTCGAGCCAAGCGCCAGCAGGTCCTCGACGAGCGACAACAGCCGCAGTCCTCCGTCGCGGGCGTGCAGCAACAGGTCGCGACGCTGCTCGGGCGAGGCGGCGATGTCGTCGCGCAGGGCGGTCTCGACGAAGCCGATCGTCGAGGTGAGCGGCGTGCGCAGCTCGTGCGAGACGTTGGCGATCAGCCGATCGCGCATCCTGTCGACACGGTCGATCGACTCGAGCGTCTCCCGCTGGTCGCGGACCAGCATCGTCTGGGCCAGTCCCGCGGCGAGCTGTGGCGCGAGCGGTTCCAGCATCGGGAGCGCCGCACCCTTCCAGTCGTGATCTGCGTCTCGCGCGACGAGCACGGTGGCGCCCACGGTGCGTCCGGCGATCGACATCGGATACACGAGTCCGGACGTGCCACCCAGTCCCCGCACGAGCTCGCGCAGGGACGTTCGCACCGCCGAATCGCCCGGCGGGAGGGGAGTATCGCCGTCTTCGGGCGCGAGCAGGCGAACCTCGTCGCGTTCGAGCAGTGCCCCATGTCCGCTGGCGACGAGATGCCGCATCGTCGCGTCGAGCAGCATGATCGCGAACGAGGGATCCTCGTGCATGCCCTCCCCGCTCCAGTCGGCAAGGTCGGCGACATGGTCTTCGTCGTGCTCGAGCAGCAGCACCACCGAACGGCACGAGCCGGTCGCATCGCCGAGCGTCGATGCGATCTGCGAGATCGCGTCGACGGGATCGTCGGCCAGACGAATCTGTCGAGCCAGCAGGAACGCGACGCGGTCGCGGGCGAGCGCGTCTGCCAGCGCGCCCTCCACGCGGCGTGCCTGCTCCGACAGCAGCGAGATCAGAAAGCCGCTCACGAGCACCCCGTAAACGGCGACCGGCACTGCCGCGGAGTCCTCCCAGCTGTCGAGGTTCGCCGCACCCGCCCAGCATCCGATCGCCGTCACGAGCGAGACGATTCGAGCCAGTCTCGGGCTTGCAAAGTACGCGATCACGATGATCGGCCAGATGAGCACCGGCGCGAACAGGTGTGGCGCACCGCTCGCGAGCACGTACGCGAAGACGAGCACGAGGTCGGCCATCGCCGACGCCGCGGCGACCCTGGTCGGGTTCCGTCGTCGCACGACGAGCATCGACACCGTCGACACCGCCGCGGCGGCGAGCACGGCGACGAAGTCGGCGGTCGTGTTCGCGCCCGGCGTGAGCAGCTGGTTGAGCAGCAGCACGACGCAGACGATCGTGAGCACGAGCGGCCGAAAGACGAAGACGTAGCGGAATGCGTGCGTATCACGCATCCGACGAACGTCACCGGTCCATCGTCCCTCGGGGCGCAGGATCACGTCGCCCGCTCGCATCCTGTCCAGCACGGAGCTCACCCACGGCCCCTACCCGATCGGACCGAGTGCGATTCGGCGGGCACCAGGGGCAGCGCGGTAGGTTTGCGCCATGGCCCCGCTCACACTGCCCCGCCCGACCAGCATCCGCGACTTCATGGCGTTCGAGGAACACGTGCGCAACGCTCGTGCGCGGCGCGGGGCGGAGGTTCCCCCGGAGTGGTACGAGGCACCCACGTTCTACTTCACGAATGCGGGTCCGAGCGCGCTGTTCGGCGATGGCGCAACCGTTCCGAAGCCCGACTACACCGACATGCTCGACATCGAGCTCGAGGTCGCCGTGGTGATCGGCGTGGCCGGTCGCGACATCCCGGCCGACCATGCCGGCGACCACGTCGCCGGCCTGACGATCTACGGCGACTGGAGCGCCCGCGACGTGCAGCGTCGCGAGATGGCGGTCGGTCTCGGCCCGTGCAAGGCGAAGGACTTCGCACAGTCGCTGGGACCCGTGCTCGTGCCGCTTGCCGACCTCGAGGACCGCGCCGCGGGGCGCGGCCGCTGGGACCTCGCCATGGACTTCATCGTGAACGACGAACGTGTCGGCGGCGGCAACCTCAAGGACATCCACTTCGACCTGTTCGAGCTGGTCGAGTTCGCCAGCCAGGGCGTCACGCTCGAGGAAGGTGACGTGCTCGGATCCGGCACCGTCGGAACCGGCTGCCTGCTCGAGCACCCGGATCGCGACTGGCTGCAGCCGGGCGACCGAGTCGAGCTCCGCATCGAGCGCCTCGGATCGCTGCGCGCCACCGTCGGCTGAGCAGCATCGGCGCCGAAGCCGAATCCAGCAGTCACGTCGCGGGCGGGAACGAAGCTTCCGCTGTTCGCCGGGCTTCCGCTCGCTCGATGGGCAGCTGGCACTCGAACACGGTGTGGCCGTCGGCGGATCGCGTGTAGCGGATCGTGCCGCCGTGCGCCTCGACGAGCGTGCGGCAGATCGCGAGACCGAGCCCGGTGCTGTCGCTCCGCGTGCTGAACCGGGCGAACGGCAGGAACAGCTCGTCGACGTGCTGGGCAGGGACGCCGGGCCCGTCGTCGATCACCTGCAGCACGGCCCGATCGTGATCCTCGTCGATCCGGACCAGCACGTCGCCGCCACCGTGCCGAATCGCGTTCACGACGAGGTTCGTCACGACCTGCAGCATGCGCAGCCGGTCGACGCGAACGAGCGGCTCCTCCACGGCCACCACGCGCACGGCGCGCCCGTGGCCGGCGTCGATTCCGGCGATCGCGTCGACTGCGATCCTGCCGAGCCGTTCGGGCTCCGGCTCGAGCTTGAGCGAGTCCGGCCTGGTCGATCCGATCGTGAGCAGGTCCTCGACCAGCGAGAGCAGTCGCAGTCCACCGTCGCGCGCGATGCGCATCAGCTCGTCGCGCTGCTCGTCGCTCATCTGCACGTCGTCGCGCATCATCGTCTCGATCGAGCCGATCGTGGCGGTGAGCGGCGTTCGCAGCTCGTGCGAGACGTTCGCGATCAGGCGATCCCGCGACGCACCGACCTGCTCCACGCGCACGAGTGCGTCACGCTGCGCACGCGCGACCCGTTCCAGCCGCTGCTCGGTTCGCCGAACCGACGCCATGATGATCGCGCAGCCGACTCCGGTGATCAGGGTGATGAACGCGGTGGACGGGATCAGGAAGTGCTCGCCCCAGTCGTCGATCGCGTACGCCGCCAGGCTGATGCCGATCGACACGACCACCGTGAACGCCGCGGTGAACCACGGGGTGAGGAAGTACGAGCCGATCACGATGAAGAAGAGGATCGAGGCCGACGACGACACGGGCTCGGGCGACGAGAAGAGCGCCACGAACTCCACGACCGTGGCAAGCACGAGGAACGCTCCCGTGACGCGGACGGCATCGACGCCACGAAGCACGAGCGTCGCCAACACGAACTGCAGCACCCAGAAGGCGAGGTTCGCCATCCACAGCGGTGCGGGAACCTGGTCGGGTTCTGCCAGCCACGACGCCACGGTCAGGAACGTCACCAGCAGGATCGTCGTCGGCATCACCAGCAGCACGAATGCGCGAGCCGCGCGCGAACGCGCACGCTCCGCGCTGAACGCGGAATCGTCGTCGCCCGGCCCCCGGACCAGTCGTCTGATCATCCCCTGCCTCATCCTCGGCTTCCTTACCCCTCGCGCGAAAGTCCGGACCCCGCGACGCGCCGAAACATCGTGCCGAGGTAGCATCGGACCACGACGAGCACAGTCGATCGGAGGTCCGACATGCCGATGTACCACGCGCTCGGGGAGATGCCCCGCAAGCGACACGTCCAGTTCCGGGCTCCCGACGGGGCGCTGTACGTCGAGGAGGTGTTCGGGCTCGAGGGCTTCGACGGGCCCGAATCGATCCTCTACCACCGCCGCTCGCCGTGCCGGATCACCAACGCTCGCGAGTTCGAGCCGCGCCCGATCACCGAGTGGGTGCCCAGGGAGTGGGCGCATCGGCACCTGCGCCTGGCGGACTTTCCTGCGCAGGGCGACCCGATCCGGGCTCGCCAGCCGTTCCTGTACAACAACGACATCACGATGTGGTACGTGCGCCCGACCGAGCAGCAGTCGTACTACTACCGCAACGGGATGGGTGACGAGATCGTGTTCGTGCACGAGGGCAGCGGCGTGCTGCGCACGATGTTCGGCCCGATCGAGTACCGCGAAGGCGATTACCTCGTGATCCCGCGCGGCACGATCTACCGCTTCGAGATGGCCGAGGGATCCACGCCGCAGCGCCACCTCGTGCTCGAGACGCCGGGCCACTTCTCGATCCCCAAGGACTTTCGCAACCAGTACGGCCAGCTGCTCGAGCACGCGCCGTACTACCACCGCGACCTGCGTCGACCCAGCGAGGTCGAGTACCACGACGAGCAGGGCGAGTTCGAGCTGCACGTGCGGATCAACGACGGCTTCCAGGTCTACGAGCTCGACCACCATCCCTTCGACGTGGTCGGCTGGGACGGCTACAACTACCCCTTCGCGTTCAACATCTGGGACTACGAGCCCAAGGCCGGTCGACTGCACCAGCCGCCGCCCGCGCACCTGACGTGGCGCGGCCCGGGCTTCGTCGTGTGCAGCTTCATGCCGCGCATGCTCGACTGGGACAAGGAGGCGATCGTGGTGCCGTACCACCACTCGAACCTCGACTCCGAAGAGGTCCTGTACTACTTCAACGGGAACTTCGCGTCGCGCAAGGGCATCGACATCTCGTCCGTGACGCTCCACCCGAGCGGCGTGCCGCACGGCCCGCAGCCCGGGCTCGACGAGAAGACGATCGGAATGCACTGGACCGACGAGGCCGCCGTGATGGTCGACACGTTCCGACCGCTCAAGCTCGCGTCGGCCGCGGAGGCGTGGGACGACCCCGCCTACAAGTACTCGTGGAACGAGGACCGCGGCGTCGACGGTCCGATCACCGGCGACTGATCGACGGTCGCACGAGGCGACTGACATCCGTGCACGGCGCGCCGAGACTCGACCCCTGATCGAGGTAGTGAATCGACACTTCGAGTCGGCATGCGGGCTCGTCGGACTCGCGTCCGACTCCGCTCCTACAGTGTCCCCCCATGACCCGCCGCGCGCTTGCCATCGATACGGACGCACTCGACCAGATCGGCCTCGAGGTCGACATGCGACTCACCGACGTGTGGTCGATGCTGTTCGAGCGCGGGGAGGACCTCGACACCGAGTTCCTCGGCTGGCTGCTGCGGCTGGCGTACGTCACCGGCTACTGGGACGCCTTGAGCGAGGGGGAGCGAGGCACGCTGTGCCGACAGCTCGGCTACCCCGTGCCGGAGCGCAGGAACGCTGCGGACTCGAGCCAGGCCGCGCCCGCGCCACACCCCGCCAGGTGAGGTGCACCGAGCCGACGCGCTCGCGCGCGGTGCATCTCACTGGTCGTGGTGGATGACCAGGTAGGGCTCGCGGTCGATCAGCTGCAGCTGGATGCGGCCCTCGACCAGGTCGACGAGGTCGGCGCCGAACTGCTCGCGCCATCCGCGCAGCAGGAACGGCGCATCCACCACGTCGGGTCGCCCGGCCGACACCCAGGTGATCAGCTCCTCGACGTCGCTCGAGGTGCCGACCAGCTCCGATGCGATGTCCTCCGCCTCGCAGCGCGCGCGCAGCAGGGCGGTGGCGAGACCCTTCGCGATCGCGGTGCGCTTGCGCACTCCGCGGATCGGCGGCGGGCCGTCCTCGACGATCGGCTCGGCGGTGCGGCCGCGCTCGATCGCGGCGAGCAGCTCGTCGAGGTCGCGCGGCTTCATCGACCCGTCGACTCCGCGCACTCGCTTGAGGTCCTTCACGGCCTTGGGCTTGCGCCGGGCGATCTCGATCAGCGTGGGGTCCTTCGCGATCCAGCCGACGGGCAGGTCGCGGATCCGGGCGAGCCGCTCGCGCCATGCAGCGACCTCGCGCAGCACGGCGAGGTCCTTCGCGCCCAGCTTGCCGCGTCGACCGACCTTGCGCCAGGCCTCCTCGGGCGCGGTGACGAACCGGTCGGCGCCGTCGAAGCGGCGGGAGAGCTCCTCGCGCATCCACTGCACGCGCCCGAGCGACTCGAGCCGCTCGGTGATCGTGTCGCTCATCGCGAACAGGTGCTCGACGTCCTCGCCGGCGTATCGCAGCTGCTTCTCGGCAAGCGGCCGCCGGCTCCAGTCGGTGAACGACTCGCTCGGCTGCACGCGACGCCTCGTCACCTCGTGCACGAGCTTCTCGTAGGCGAGGCCCGCGCTCAGCCCCATGAATCCCGCGGCGAGCTGCGTGTCGAACGTGTTGACCGGATCTGCGTCGTAGCGCTGCGCGAACGCCACGAGGTCGGCGTGCGGGGCGTGCATCACGACCTGCACGTCCGGGTCGCTGATCAGCGCCGCGATCGGTGCGAGGTCGACGCCCTCGAGCGGGTCGGCCAGGTAGACGCGACCGCCCACGTTCAGCTGTGCCAGGCAGACCTGTGGCGAGTACGTGCGCTCCCACAGGAACTCGGTGTCGATGCCGATGCGGCGGTCGCTGCGTGCCTGGTCGCACACGCGCTGGAGGTCGGCCGTCGTATCGAGCATCTCGTAGTCCACCGCTGCATCCTAGTGGGCGCGGTGATCCGCCACCATGTCGACGGCCGGAGCGTCGACGATCCGCTCGATCGGTGCATCACGAACAGGCTAGGGAACCGACGCAATGTTCGGCTGCATGGACACGTCCTCCGGTAAGTGGAAATGCTTGGGAATCAGACGGCGAAAGCTCGATGGGCCGACCGCCCCCCCGCGCGCACGCCTCCTCACGAATGCGACGCCGACGCCGACATCCGGATCGAGGTCGCCCCTACCGGTTCGCCACGACGGTGACGATCGGTTCGTTGCTGCTGCTCTGCACCGGCCTTGCCTTGGCCTGGTCGACGACCTCGTTGCGCTCACGATCATCGACACGAACGTGCACCGCAACGCCACGGCGAATTACCGCGTGACGCCGCTGCTGACCGGCACCAACTGGGAGGGGCCGTACGCCGAAGGCTCGATCGACTGCGGAGTCGGCACGCTCGAGGACCTGCAGGTCGTGCAGCATCAACGGCGGTGGGTGGGCGATCGTCACCGAAGGCAACAACTACGCCGGCGGCTCAACACGCCGACGCTGTCCGGTCAGTGGTGACCTGCAAGCCGGTGTGCCACCGGGCGTGACCGCGGCTCAGGCAGCGAGGCTGCCACCAGGCGCGTTCGCGACGGGGTCTTCGGTGCCTCGAAACCGACCGACGATTCGACCCAGTCGCTCTGCCTCGACCGTCAGCGCCGATGCGCGCGAGGCCGCGTCATTGGCTGCGACGGACGCCGAAGCTGCCGCATCTGCGATCCGGGTCGCTACGGCGGCGTCCGAGGCGGCGGCGGATGCAGCTGCGACGGCTTCCTCCTCGATCCCTGCGACCTCGAGGGCGGTCGTTGCCGCCGACGATTCGATCCGCTGGAGGTCGTCACGAACGGTCGTCGCCGCAGCGGCTCCGTCCGACGCGAGGTCTGCGCCACGCATCGCGGTTGCGACGACCGAGCGCGCATTCGATGCGACTCGCTCGACGAGCTCCGTGATCTGGTCGGCAGCAGACCTTGATTCGTCGGCAAGCGAGCGCACCTCGTCGGCCACCACGGCGAAGCCGGCGCCGAACTCACCCGCTCGCGCTGCCTCGATGGCTGCGTTGAGCGCCAGCAGGTTGGTCTGGTCGGCGATTGCCGTGATGCTCCCTGCGAACGTCTCGATCAGTCCGACGTCACCGGCGAGCGTCGCCACGGAGTCGTGCAGCATTCGAGAGTCCTCGCCGAGTCGGCCGAGCGATGCGGTGGCCTGCTCCATCTGTCGAAGCGCGGTCTGGACGGCCTCGCGCTGGGCTCGTGTCGTGTCCGAGGCGGTCCGTGCGGCGTCCAGCTGGCGCTGCGTCGATGCTGCGCTCGAGCGTGCACGCTCGTCGATGCTCGACATGCCGGATGCGACCGCATCGGTACCGGCGCGCGAGCGGGCGACGATGCGATCGAGGTCGTCGCTCGCATCGCGCAGGTAGCGAGTCGTCGCGGACAGCTCGTCGACCATGTTTCCCTGTGCGATCCGCAGCGAGTACGCGGCGGTCGCGAGCGCATCGTGTGCGGCAGGTCGGGCATTGCGGTCGCCGAGGTCCCCGTCGGCGATTCGACAGAGCTCGTCGACATGCTCGCGGATGCGTGCGACCATCGTCTCGAACGCGAGGCCGAGCCGATCGTCGGGGGACGCGGGAGCGACGGTGATGTCGACCCGGCCGGCGGCGATCGCATCGGCGTCGTTGGCGCGCTCGGCCAGGTACCGCTGCAGCGACGAGAGTGCGAGCCCGAGGTCGTCACCGTCGCGTGGCTCGGGAAGGTCGACCATCAGGTCGCCACGTGCCAGCGACTTCAGCACGTTCGTGGTCGACTGCAGGGAGCTCGTCATGTGTTCGAGCGATGCACCGAGGCGATCGTCCTCGCTGCGGCGAACCCAGCGCTGCGAGCTTGATCCGAGTGCGATCGCCTCCGCCACGTCCGCGAGCTCGACCGACTGCGACGCGAGGTCGTGCAGCGAGCCGACGACGTCATCGAGCTCGTCGCGCCTTCCCCCCGGCCGCGCTGCGCGCGGTTCGCGGCCCGCGGCGATGTCCCCTGCAAGCCGCGCCGCTCGGCGAGTGCGCGCGTGGATCCGGCCGACGAGTGCCATGTGCAACGAGCATGCGACTGCGAACGCCCCGAGCTCGACCGTGCCCATGTATCCCCACGCCGCCGGCAGCAGCGCGATCGCGGGCGCCACGGACATCTGTATCAGCAGCGGAAATCGCATTCATTGACCTTTCACTTGCATGACCATTCCGCGGTTTCGGCATGCACCGGGGCGAACTTGAGCACGCAAGCGACGTGCAGCCGCCGTGGGCCTCGGGCGGCGCTAGGAACTCGACGCGAAGAACTGGTCGATCAGGATCGCGTTGCCGTCGGGGTCGACCAGCCGGATGTGCGCGGGACCGGACTCGCCCGCCGATTCGGCAACGCCCTCGAGCACCTCGACCCCCTGTTCGCGGACCGTTCGCTCGATGTCGCGCACGTCGGTGAACTCGCGGATGCGCTCCATGCGGCCGGTGAGGCCCGGGTTGAAGGTCAGCAGGTTCCCCTCGAACATCCCGTGGAACAGGCCGAGCGTCGACTCGCCGTTCTTGAGGATCAGGTACCCGTGGTCGGCATCGCCGCCGGTCACCACGAAGCCGAGCCGTTCGTAGAAGCGCCTGGAGACGTCGAGGTCGGCCACCGAGAGCGACAGCGAGAACGCGCCGAGCTCGAGCGTGCCGGGCAGGGAGTCGTCGCCTCGGTCCACCTGTGGCAGCTCTTCCAGCATCATGGCCTCCGTCGTTCAATCGATCGAGTGGACGGTGCCGTACCCGGGAGGGTGTTGCCAAAACAGCGGCAGCGCGCGGTCAGAAGTCGTGGAACTCGCCGTCCACGCGGATCCAGCCGTGTGCGCCGTCCTGCTTGGCAGCTCGCGCACGGCAGTGAACTCGACGGGGTCGTCCATCGTGCTGCGTGCGCGGGCAACCAGCCGCTCGAGCGACTGGTTGGGGCCGTCGGCACGCCGGATCAGCGCCGCCGTGCCGTCGAGCACGCCTTCGACGCCTCCCGTTCGTCTCGTTGTCTGTCGGACCCGTCGCCCGGGTCCAGGCCCGAGCGCTGCAAGTAGGATGCGACCGTGTCCCACCCCTGTAGCTCAGTGGATAGAGCACCTCTCTCCTAAAGAGGTGGCGCAGGTTCGATTCCTGCCAGGGGTACTGCACTGTCGGGCAGCGTCCACTTGTGGTGGTCCGTGGTGATGTTGTTCGCACTCGCAGCACGGTTGATCTTGATGGCGGCGACGATGACGTTGTCCGCGGTAATTCGGCCGGTGGCATCGGCCTGGATGCGCGCCGACGAGCTTCGAGCGTTGACCGCAAGATCTACGCTCACTGCGTCCCCGTCGTGAGCGATACGAGCGAGGAAGCGCCGGTACCGAATGTGCAGCACGGGAGGACAGGCGTTCGTTTCCGGTTTCCGGAAAACGGAATTGCGGGTGTGCTGGGGCCATGAAGCCGTACGACCTCATCGTTGTGCTCCGGCTCCTGCTCGCCGATCAGCAGGAGCGTGAGCGCCCCACCGCGTGGCTGGCCAGCGAGCTGGGTCTGAGCACGTCGAGGATTCATGAGTCCCTGGGGCGGCTTCGCGCGGCGCGTCTGGTCGATCCGCTGCACAAGCTCGTTCCGCGAATCGCGGAGAGCGACCCCCGCATGTACGAGCTGCTGGCGTTGGTCGACGGCGTTCGTCTCGGCGACGCGCGCATCCGCAAGGAGGCGATCCCGGCGCTCAAGGAGCGCCTGATGGTGCCGGTGGCGCGGCGATCGGAATCGTGCTGACGGACCCCGGTGCTGCTCCTGCGCGGCCGACGAACGACATCGACCTTGTCGTCGCCGTCGATACGCGCATCGGATACGAGCTCGTCGCTGACCGCTTGCGCGAGCTCGGGCTCGTGGAGGACAGCACGAGCAACATCATCTGCCGCTGGTGCCACGCCGCATCCGGCACGATCTCACCCGATGGTCGGGTGACCGGAAACCGCACCGCCTGGGCGGAGCGCTGGACGGGCCTGAGGGCGACCGACTACGTGTGGAAGGGGTCGTCGGCGGCCGGATTCGGCGCAGGACTGGTCGGTGGACTCGTCGGCACCGCACTCATCCGCGCGATCGGCAACGACGACTGAGCTCGGCGGCCACGCCCCGTTTCAGAAGTCCGAGTCGTCGAGGATCGAGTCGAGCGCATCCTGGTCGGGGACGGTCGCCATCGTGGATGCGCTTGCTGCGCGCGTCTGGCCGTTGGTGGTGATCTCCACGCACCCGACCTGCCATCCCACGTCGCGCGCGCGAACGGTGTAGCGACGAAGGCCGCGACTGCCGGGGATCCGCTCGAGCGTCGTCGGCCCGAAGTCGATGCTGAACTCGTCCTCGGAGTCGTCGGAGGCCTTCGTCCGCACCCAGCGCACTGACGTGCGTCGCGTGCCCGCGCCCATCCAGCGCGCGGGCGTGCACCGCAGCGTCGAGCCGGGCAGCGCGAACCGGCGCATGAACGTTCCGGTCAGTCGCGGTGCGCGTGCCGCCTCCACGTTGCGGCGTGGCGTCTGGGTGAGGAACCCGCGCACGCCTGCCACGCGGGTGTACACGCCGAACGAGCTGCTCGTCGCGCACCCGACCCCGAAGCTCACGATCCCGACGAGCCGCATCGCCGCTCCCGCGCCGGCGAGCAGTGGACCGCCGCTGTCGCCGTAGCAGGCATCGACGCCGTTGGTCGTGGCGTTGTCGTCGTTCTGGTCGGTCGTGTCGAGCGTTCCGGCGCACAGCATCGAGCTCACGTCGAAGTCGCGGCCATACCCGGTGTCCGGGCCGCCCGACGAGCCCTCCTCGCAGCGCGTGTCGGACTGGATCGGCACGAGCGCCTCCTGCAGGCCGTTCGCCGCGGAGCGCCCGCTGCGCCCGGCAGTCGCTCGCCCGAGGTTCGACGGTCGCGGACGACGGACCGGCTTGCTCGGTCGCAGCGTGAGGCCCTGCAGCATGCTTCCGGCGAAGAACCCGTCGTCCGAGGGATCGTCGCGCCAGCCCCAGCCGGCCAGCCACGGGCCGGCATCCGCCGTGGGCGTGATGCCCGCGCCCGCACCCCAGATCGCGTCCTCGCCGTCGCCGACCGGCGCGATCGGCGTGACCTTCGAAGAATCGACGTCGCGCGTGAGCTGCAGGAGCGCCACGTCCCAGGCGCCGCTGATCGGGTCGTAGGACGGGTGGACGAGGATCGTCTGGACCGGCACGCGGTCGCCGTCGCGAACCGCCAGCACGCGGCGGCCGCCCACGACGTGGAGCTCGCGTGGGGCGATCGCCTGCTGGTTGTTGTACCAGGTCGCCCGCCCATGGTCCTCGATCCGGACGAGGTCGAACGGGTCCGACACGCAGTGCGCCGCGGTCACCACGGTGCGCGGGCCGATGAACGTCCCGGCGCAGAACTGGCCCTGGCGCGTGTCGCGCTCGGCGCGCTCGGTGAGGATCGCGATCGACCGCCAGCGCTGCTGGAACGTGTCGGGGGAGACGAGGCTGCCGTTCACCACGCGACCGGTCGAGGTGGTCGCGGCGGCCGGCGCGACGGCGGTCGTCGTCGCCACCACTGCGAGGGTGATCACCGTGAGTGCCACGGGCAGTCGGAACAGGCGCATCATGGATCGTCTCCGATTCGGGTCTCGAGCGCCGAACGCGTCGCTCCGAGCACGGTCACCGGCGCGATCTACCCTTCGCGCGCGCGAGTCGAACCTGCCCGTTCAGGGGAGCAGCACGAGCACGATCGGGGTGATGAACAGGAACGCCACGAACCCGACCAGGCGCCGGCGCTCGTCGAGGATCCAGTCGGTGATGCGGGTCACCTGCACCTGCAGCCGTGGATAGAAGAACGTGAGCAGCACGAGCGTCACGGCGGTGATCGTGACGAGCTCCGCGAGCACCACGTGGATCGCCGCGGGATTCTCGACCAGGAATGCGGTGAGCAGGGTGTCGCCGAGCGTCGTGATGTTCGCGCCCATGATGTACGGCATCACCTGACGGCGCCGGAAGTAGCCCTTGGACACGGCGGGGACCAGGACGGTGAGCGCGACCGAGACGCTCATCGTGACGAGCGCCACGAGCGAGCCGACCGCGAACATCCGCCACTTGCGGCTGCGCCAGTCGGTGTGGTCCTCGAGGTGTGCGGCGTCGTCGGCATCCGGCAGCGCGAGGTCGACGAGCCGCACGCTCAGCAGCAGCAGCACGAGCCCGGCGAGGAACAGCAGGCCGGGGGTGTCGGGAACGATCCGCACGACGAGGTCGACGACGGGGCTGATGACAAGGTCGACGAAGTCGAGCAGTACCCCGGGCGCGCGACCGTTGATCCCGTCGAACGCCCCGCTACGCAGCAGCGGGACGCCCATCGCGAGCGCAGGCACGTAGACGATCGCCGTGAGCAGCAGGCAGTAGATGCCGATCGACACCGACGCGCGCCGCTGCTCGCGCTCCGCGCCGCTGCGCGTGGCGTACAGGAACGAGACCACGAGCACGACGAACGCCGCGCCGAGCCGCGATCCGGTCAGCATCGAGAGTGACTGGATCGGCGAGATCGCGCCGCCGCCGAGCATGGTGAGGGATGCGACCGCGATCGGCGAGCCGCTCATCACGAGCATCGCGCTGAGCCAGCCGAAGCCCATCGTGGACAGGACCGAGTCGGTGAGGATCGAGCCGCGCAGCAGGTCGCCGAGCGGTGCTGCGCCTTCCTTCATGATCGCGATCGCGCACAGGAACATCCAGAGCGCGAACAGGCCCACGAAGATGCGGCGCCAGCGACCCGATCGCACGTGGCGTTCGGCGGTCGGCTGGTCCTCGACGTCCGGTGGCCCGCTCGGGGTGTAGACGCGCAGGGAGATGCGCTCCGCGTGGGGGAGTGCGGCGGCACGATGGGGATGGTCCGTCGCCATGGTCGGTGGACAATACCCGAAATCAGCGAATCCCGATCAGCAAGCTAGGGAACGAAGTGGGCGGTGTCCGACGCGGCTCGTATCGTTGCGCGCATGGCGACGCTCCCCGCACCCGCTCGTACACCCCTTGCCGATGCCGTCGAACCTGCTGCGGCCGGCGATGCGCGGCGTGGTTTCGCCGAGCTTCCGCTCGCCAAGGCGCTTGCCGTCGTGGGCGACCGCTGGTCGCTTGCGGTCGTGGCGCAGCTCACCGAGGGGGCGCAGCGCTTCAACGACCTTGCCGACGCGCTCAAGCCGATTGCGCGAACGGTGCTCAGCGAGCGCCTGCGCCGGCTCGAGGATGCAGGGATCATCACCAAGCGCCAGTACTCCGACGCGCCGGTGCGCTGGAACTACCGGCTGTCGGTGAGCGGTGCCGAGCTCGCGCGCGTCGCGGGCGTGCTCGCAGACTGGGGCTCGCGTCACCTGGGCGACGGGCTTCCCGCGCTCACGCACGAGGACTGCGGCAGCGGCGTGATGGTCGCCTGGCAGTGCCCCGAGTGCGGCCCGGTGCCGCCCAAGGCCGTCGTCACTCGCTGACGCTGCTGCTGCGGCGTCGACGCGGCGTGCGTCGCACGAGCGCGCCTGCACCGAGCGATCCCAGCCCGATCAGGGCCAGCAGTCCGAGCGGTCCGCCGGTGTAGGGCAGGCCGCCACCGTTCGAATCGTCGGAGGCAGCAGCGACGACGGTCTCGGTGCCGCTGCCGGCCGCCGACTCCTCCTCGTCGTCGCTGGTCTCGGCATCCGAGTCGCCCGGGGCAGCGTCGCCTGACGTGTCGCTGTTGCTCGACGTGTCGCCGGTCTCGGAACCGGACGGAGCCGCCGAGCCGCCGTCGCCAGGGGAGGTGTCCGACGAGCCGGGCGCGGCCGACGTCGACTCCGGCGTGACGCAGGTGTCGTTCACCCCGTCGGAGTCGCTGTCGCTGAGCGTCTGTCCTGCGTCGCAGGTCGGCGGCTCGGGCACGCAGTCGCCGGTCGAGTTCACCACCATGTCGCTCGGCACCCCGTCCTGGTCGCCCGCAAGGTTGGGGCAGGCATCCTCGAAGCACGGCGTGTCGGTGGCTCGCGCGATCACGTTGTTGCCGGTGAGCTTCCACTTCGCTCGGGGCGATGCGGCCGACGTCGGCACGTTCACCGCGAACGTCGCGGAGTCGCCGACGGGGAAGTACGTCGGCTGGCCATGGAAGATGCCCGCGTCGAACTTGTTCGACAGGCCGTCCGGCACGTTGAGCGCCACCGGGTTCGCGTTGGTCGCGTGGAAGTACGCGGTGAACGAGCCGTCGGGCATGTCCGTCACGCACTCCAGCACGGGCTCGAGCTCGGCGCAGAGGTCGTTCACGCCGTCATCGTCGCTGTCGAGCAGGATCACGCGGTCGGCACACGAGGTGACCTCATCCACGCAGTCGCCGTGCTTGTTCACGGCCATGTCGCGCGGCAAGCCGTTCTGGTCGCCGGCCAGGTTCGGGCAGGCATCCGGGTAGCACTCGGTCGACGTCTGTCGCGCGATCGCGCTGTTGCCGGTGAGCTTCCACTTGGCGCGGAACGATGCGGCGCTCGTCGGCACGTTCACCACGAACGTCGCGGAGTTGCCGACCGGGAAGCTCGTGGGCTGGCCGCTGAAGAGGCCTGCATCGAACTTGTTGGATGTGCCGTGCGGAACGTCGACGGTCACCGCATTGGCATTCGTGGCGTAGAAGTACGCGTTGAACGAGCCGTCGGCGAGGTCCTCGACGCAGCTCACCTGCGGGGTGAGCGTCGCGCACAGGTCGGTCACGCCGTCGGAGTCGTTGTCGATCAGCACGGCATTGCCGGTGCACGTCGTGACCTGCTGCACGCAGCTGCCGGAGATGTTGATCGCCATGCCGGTCGGCGGCGCATCCTGGTCGCCGGCCAGGTTCGGGCAGACGTCCTGGAAGCAGGGCGCGGTCAGTGCGCTGTTGTAGAACCCGAACGCGGAGTTGCCGGTCACCATCCACATCTGCACTACCTGAGCGGACCAGATGGTGGTCGTGAAGCTGCCCTCGCCAGGCGTGAACACCGTCGGCTGGTTGCCGCCGACGAGCAGGTTCTTGATTCCCGCGGGGATCGCGACGGAGTGCCCGGAGGTGTTGCGCCAGCGCCAGCGCAGCGTGCGGCTGCCGTCGGCGTTGCCCACGCCGCAGTCGATGATCGGCGTGATCCAGACGCAGCCGTCGAGCGAGCCGTTGTTGTTGGTGTCGACGCCCACGCCTGTACCGCAGAACACGTCGGGGTTCGGCACGCAGGTGTCGAGTGCGCCGTTGTTGTTGGTGTCGCGCGGGGTCTCGTCCGACTCGCAGCTCGCGGCCGAGACGATGTCGGCTGCCACGCAGGTGTCGAGCGAGCCGTTGTTGTTGGTGTCGGTTGCCGTCTCGTCGACCTTCGGGCAGGTCACGTCGGGAAGCACGCGGCAGCTCTCGAGCGAGGTTGGCGAGCCGCCGTTGTCGTAGGCCTCCTCGTCGAACGCGCACGAGGCATCCGGGTTGTCGACGCAGCTCTCCTTCGACGGTCCGCCGGTGAGGTTCTCGGGGTGCTGGTCGGTGTAGGTACAGGTCGCATCCGGGTGGTCGACGCAGGCGTCGGCGATGTTGTCGCCGGCGATGCTGCCCGGGGTGGATCCGTTGTCGACCGGGTCCTGGTCGGACTCGCAGGTCACGGCCGGCGGCACGGCGGGCGCGGTGCTGCAGCCGTTGGCGAGGATCGACTGGTCGCCCTTGGCATCCTGCGTCTGACGGTGCTTGAAAGCGTCCCAGTACTCGTACGAGGGGATCACGTCGTTGGCATCCCACTGGTGGCCACCGAAGCCGCGAAGGTCGTTGAGGCTCGACGTGGTCATGGAGGTGTATCCGGTGACCTCGAAGCCGTGACCGAGGTGCCATTCCATGTTGGCGTGACAGAACGTCACGGACCCGATCAGCTGCCAGCTGGGATCCCGCCAGCCTGCCGCCTGCTGCTCCTGCGGTGCGCTCGCGGGTGCGGGCTTGGCGGCCGGCTCG
>JAGQUL010000409.1 GCA_020438525.1 Thermoleophilia bacterium
GCGCACCGGACTGGCGGCCGGCTGCGCGGCGGCAGTCGACCGCGCAGCGGAGCTGCTGGCGCGGTGCGACTGCACGGCTCGAACGGTCGGGCTCGCGCGGCGCGAGCTGAGCGCCGTGCGTGACTGCATGCAGGGAATTGGCAATGCTTCGCTGGTCGCGGTGAGCGAGGACTGGTCGCGGCGCGGGCGACCGCTCGACGCGGCGCGGGTGCTCGTGGCAGCCGCGGCGGCGATGCGACCCGGCGGCGACCGCGAGCAGCTCGCGCGGCGCGCGCAGACGTTGCTCGCAGGGACCGGGGCCGACGCGATCCAGCAGCAGGTGACGCGACTGCTGCGCGCAGATCGCGACGAAGCGGCGCGCTGCGCACTCGCCGATGCAGCGTTGTTTGCGGGCGTCGATGCTGCCGTTCGCGAGGAGCTGCTGCGGCATGCAGTGGAGGTTCGGCGCCCCGCGGGAAGCGTGCTGCACGAGCCCGACGATGCGCTCGACGCGCTCTGGATCGTGCGCAGCGGCAGCGTGCGGCTGTGTCGCGTGACCGACGACGAGCGGCGACTCACGGTGGAGCTGCTCGACCCCGGTGCGCTGCTCGGCGAGCATGCGCTGCTCGGCCTGCCGCGTGCAGGAACGCTCGCCGAGTGCGAGGAGTCGGTGGTGCTCTCGGTGTTGCCGGTCGCGCGCGTGTCGGCGGCCAGTCGTCGCTGCCCCCGACTCGCGGAGAACCTGCTGACGCTCGCCGGTGCGCGCATGGAACGCAGCCGCCAGCTTGCCGAGCGGGTCGCGTTCTGGACCGTCGACCGGCGGATCGCACGCTGCCTGCTCGACCTGGAGCTGCAGTACGGACGCGACACGCTCGACGGGCATCGGATCATCGAGCGCACGTTCACGCACTTCCAGATCGCGGAGCTGGTGAACGCGCGCCGCGAGACAGTGGGCGACTTCCTCAAGCGGATGCGCGGTGCCGGCGTGCTCGAGCTGCGTCGACGGCGGATCGTGCTGCTCGACCCTGCAGCGCTGCAGGCGATCGTCGACGAGCGTTAGCGCCCGGCGACGGGCGGCAGGCGGCGCAGGCGCAGCTTCCAGACGCGCCACACCGCTTCCACGACGATGCTCGAGCTCATCTTCGACTCGCCGAACTCGCGGTCGACGAACTTCACCGGCACCTCGTGCACGCGGAAGCCGGCCTTGACCGTGCGGTACTTGAGCTCGATCTGGAACATGTACCCGCTCGCCTCGATGCCGGACAGGTCCAGCGTCTCGAGCACCTCGCGACGGAACAGCTTGAAGCCGGCGGTCATGTCGCGCACCGGCAGGCGCAGGATCGTGCGCGCGTAGAAGCTGCCGCCCTTGCTGATCAGGTTGCGGTACCACGGCCAGCCGACCACGCCGCCGCCGGGAACGTTGCGGCTGCCGATCACCAGGTCGGCGCTGGTGCTCGCCTCCACGAGCCGGTGCACGTCCTTCGGGTCGTGCGAGAAGTCGCAGTCCATCTCCATGATCAGGTCCGCGCCGGCGTCGAGCGCGACCTGGAAGCCGGCGAGGTATGCCTTGCCGAGCCCGTCCTTGCTCGTTCGGTGCAGCACGCGCACCCAGTCGAGCTCCTCGGCCAGTCCGTCGGCGATCTGGCCGGTGCCGTCGGGGGAGCCGTCGTCGATCACCAGCACCGTCAGGTCGAGGTCGTGGTCGGCGCGCTCGGCGCCGAGCGCACGCACCATCCGTTCGAGGTTCTCGGCCTCGTTGTAGGTCGGCAGGCAGATCCAGAGCGAGCTCACGGCGGTGAGCGTTCCCACCTGCCCGCCGGACCGAACGTCGGCGCGCGGCTTGACGGATCGCGGATCGGGGCGCAGCGTCGAGGGGTGGGGCCTCGGTTTCATGCGACTCGGCGTGGGGACACGTCGACCAGCGGGTCCGGTCGGCCAGCCCCCTCCGACCGGGTCGTGGTAGGCCGCGTCGGTGGCCTACCCGCGCCCCGCACGAGGAGGTGGATGGCCACGTGGGTGCACAGCTCCGTACCATCGCCCACATCGTGCGACTTCGCCTCCCCTCACCACGCCGTGAACGCGCAACGGTCCCT
>JAGQUL010000410.1 GCA_020438525.1 Thermoleophilia bacterium
CCACCCGCAACGCCCAGTTCCGCGCGCAGGTCGCCCGCCGCATCGCCGAGATGCGCCCCGACGACGAGACCCTCGCTGCAGCCGCCGACGACGCCGAACAGCGCACCCAGGACGCCCGTCCCGCGCCCAAGCCTCGCCCCGCCGAGGGGCAGAACAAGCTCCTGCCCGGCCAGCACAAGATCCTGCGCCGCCTGTTTCGCGAAGTCGCGCGACGCGTCCATCCGGACCTCGCGACCGATCCCGAGTCGATCGAGCTGCGCAACCGCCTGATGCATGAAGCGCGCGAGGCCTACCAGCGCGGCGACGTCGAAACGCTCGCGCAGATGTATGAGACGTATTCCGACGGCGATTCGACCGGCAAGCCCACCACCGACCACACCTACGTGCGTCGCGCCCTCGAGCAGATGCGCCTGCGCCTCGTGGCGGTCGAGGAGGCCATCGACGAACTCAAGGACGGGTTCCTCTACCACCTGATGCAGCGCACCCACGACGCTGCCCTCGACGACCGCGAGCTGCTCGTCGAGATGGCCGAGCACCTCGACGCCCAGATCGACGCAGCCAAGCGCGAATTCGACGCGCTGAGCGAAACCGACAGCGATTTCTGAACGTTTTCATCCGACAGTGCGACTGGTCCCATACCAGCCGATACCCAAGGAGCCAATCCGATGCGAGTTCTCATCTCCAGCCACGCCGACACCCGAATCCGTCAGCGCCTCAATCCCCTGCTCGCCTCGCGCGCGCACGCGTGGGTACAGCAGCAGGTCGCCGACGGACGCCTCGCCAGCCGAAGCCCTAACTGGCACGGACGCAAGCGCATCGGCGACCCCGCCCGACGTTTCATCCGCACCAAGCTCGACGGACGCGGCGTACTGATCGTCGTCGAGCGCGTCGCACGCGACATCCTGCGCGTCATCACCGTGATCGTGCAGGGTGCCGGCACGCCGGTCACACCTCGACGCATGCGCATCACCGACCGTCCGATCGGCCGCCCGATCACCGGCACCTGGCCTCCGGCAACCGCCTGCTACATGCCAATCGCAGCATGAGATAGGAGCATCTGGATCGGGGAGCGTTGGAAGATTGTTCACTGGGCAGGAACGGCGAGGAGGTAGTTGATATGTCGATGGACGAAACAACAGAATTCGATGAGGCTGCACGCGCCGTTGCGGCGGCCTACGCAGACGGCGATCCGGAGACAGCCCACCTGCTCTATGAGCGGTTCCACGTCAAGTACCTGCGTCCAGATATGGAGCGCTGGCTCGGGTACTTCACGCGTGGGTACGAGGAGAACCTCGACGATGACGTCTATGGCCGAGTGTTGTGGCGCGTCACCAAGAGCTTTACCGCTGGCAATCCGATTACGAAGCGCGAGCTCCCGACGATCTACAAGCGCGCTGCATTCGACATCCACATTCGACAAGAAGAACGCCAGAAGCGTGGCTGGGATCTGGCATCCGAGCGGCGAGTGGGGAGCGATCCCGATTCGGACGTCGTTCTGCTCGAGGAGATCCTGGCCAGCGCCGCCGATACCGCAGACGAGGCAATCGGCGAGGTCTCGCTCGCACGCGTTCGCGACCGGGTGCATGCGCACTTCATCGAGGCCTTCCCTCGACGCAAGAAGTGGCCAGCGGTCTGGCTGGCGCTCTGCAGCGGCGATACCGAGAGCGCGTCGATCGCGGAGAAGCTGGCGGACGGCACGACGCGTGCGCGCGTCAGCCAGGTCAAGGATGAAATCAGCGGCTACCTGCTCGGGGCAGGTCGCCATTTGATCGTCGAACT
>JAGQUL010000003.1 GCA_020438525.1 Thermoleophilia bacterium
CCTGCGGCGCGCCGTGCGTGCCGTGGTCCTGCAGCAATCGTGCGGAAGAAGATGTGACGCGTTGCGCGCAGTTCGTGCCGAATTCGTGCCGAAAGTGTCACGACCCCGCGACGAAGACGAGCGGCCGGCCGAGCGTGCCCGCGCGTGGGGCTGCTCGACCGGCCGGTCGCAATGCGGGGAGTTGTGGTGACGCCCCTAGAATGGGATGTCGTCGTCCTCTGCCGTGGGCGTGTTCTCGGGGTAGAAGTCCTGCGTCGGGATCGCCGGCATGCTGGCCGGATCGGCCTTGCCGAGGTTCTGGCGCAGCGTGACCTCGCGGTTCTCGTACGGCTTGCCGGTCTGCGGGTTCACCTTCGCGGCCAGGCGGATCTTCTGCTCGAAGCTCACCTTGGTGCCCACGAACGAGTGCGCGTGGTCGCCGAGCGCGCTCAGCTGCCCGTCGTAGCCGAGCACGTCGGTGATCTGCCACTTCACGTAGCGCACCTTGCCGTCGCTGATCTGGCCGTCGCGGCCGGTGAGCGGCGCGAGCTCGATGTCGCAGAACGTGGTGCGGCCCTGGAACTCGCCCGCATCCACCTGCAGGCGCAGGCTCAGCTCCTGCTCGACCCACGGGCGGAAGCCGGAGCGCACCTCGGCGCTCACGACGGTGCCGGTGTACTCGCCGGCCGGCAGCAGCCCGCCGGCCTTGGGCTCCTCGGCCGGCTCCTCGCTCGACGGCGTGGCGGCGGCGAATGCGGCATCAAGTGCAGTGCTCATCAGCTCTCTGGTTCCTCGGTCCTCGGCCCTGGCTGCCCGTCTGGCGCCCGGCTCGTCCTGCATGGGTAGGGAAACCGTACCGACCCCGTCGGATGCGGTGCATGCCACGGCGGGCGACACGCTTCGCTCGCGTCAAGCTGCAGGGGATTCCTGCCGATAGCAATCCCGTGAACCGACACGCCCATGTGGGGCGAGGCCGTCGTCGTCGCCCACGACGCATGCCCGTGGCAGCTGCCGCGGGCATTGCCATGGTCGCGATCATGCTGGGCACGATGCTGGCAGGAGGCGCCTCGGGGGCGAGCTCCAGCACCGTGGTGGGCGCGACGGTCCCGTCGGCGACCAACATCAGCGTTGCCGGGTGCCCGCCACAGGTCGCCAACCGCACCGACTTCGGCCTGGTCACGCCGGGGTCGTCGTCGATCACCTCGCTCGACTGCTCGATCGTGTTCGGTTCCAGCAACGACACCGCCTCGCTGCTCGTGTCGCAGCCCGACGGGTGGGGCCAGGCGATGTGGGCGGTCGGAAACGGTGGGCTCGACAACTCCTTCGGCGCGGCGGGCGTCGCGACGGTCGACCTGCCGTCGAACATCACGCCGCTCGGGTTCTTCATCGACCACCAGCAGCGGCTGATCGTCACGGGTTCGGCCGGCGGAGCCGGGTTCGTCGCGCGGCTGCTGCCCGACGGCTCGCCGGATCTCTCGTTCGACGGCGGCGGCGACGGCATCCGCACCTACCCGTCGATGGACGAGGTGGAGTCGGTGGCGATCGCGCCCGACGACGGGATGCTGCTGCTCGGCCTGCCCGAGACGACCCTGCATCGCATCCATGAGGACGGTACCGACGACACGTCCTGCGGCGGTACCGGCGAGGTGTCGTGGGGTTCCACGGGCGCCGGCTCCAACGCCGGCGTGGTGATGAACGACGCCGGCGAGATCGTGGTGCTCGACTCGCCCACCGTGTACGAGTTCCGGCTGACGAAGCTGACCCCGACGTGCGGCGTCGACTCGACGCTGACATGGGCCGACGACGGGGACGGCTCGCCGGGCACGGCCAAGGAGCTCGTGATGGACAGTGCCGGGCGGCTGCTGAGCGTCGGCACGAAGACCGCATCGGAGCGGATCAAGCTGTGCCGCACGTCGTTCGATCTGGTCCAGGACGCGAGCTGGGGCAACACGGGCAGCATGGTGGGGTGCGTCACGGCGAACCTCGCCGGCTCCGACAAGCCACGCGGCATCCACGAGCTGTCGAACGGCAACGTGCTCGTGGCGGCGGGCTCCGACGGCAACCTCGGGCTGTGGACCGTGAGCGGCGCGACGGGTGCGGTGGTGTCGACCGACTACGTCGCGATGGGCGGGACCGACGTGAACAGCGTGATGGACGTGGCCGTGCTGCCCGACGACTCGCTGGTCGGGCTGGCCGACGACGCGGACGTGCGCGTGGGGTACGTGTCGGCGGCCCACTCGCTGATCTCGACGTTCGGTACGGGCGGGATCGCGACACATGACGCCGGTGGAGTCGACGACGTGGTGCAGGGGCCGCCGATCATGCTCGACGGACACATCCACGTGCTCGCGGGCGACGGCGCCGACGCGAAGGTGCTGCGGATCAAGGGGGCCGACGTGCAGGACTTCGCCGACGACCCGGGCGACACGACCGGCAACGACTGGGGCACCCCGGGTGCATCGCTGTTCGGTGCGTGCCTGATCTCCGGCTCGAACGTCTCGACCGGAGCGGGCACGTGGGCCATCGATGCGGTGTCCGGCGCCGACTGTGCGGACGGCGACGCCGATCCATGGATGCCGATTCCGCAGGACTCGGGTGCGCCGGGCGCGATGATCGCGCGAAGCGCCGCGGCGAACGTGGCGAACGCCACGGTGAACCTGCGCTTCGGCCTTCGTGCCGGGCCCAGCCAGGCGCCGGGCTCGTACCTCGCGCCGCTCGCGCTGACGGTGGTTGCACCCCAGCTCTAGGCGCGAGCGAGGGGATCGATGCGGCGGGTCGTGTCGCAGTGTGGGTGGGCGGTGAACCGTCAACGCGTTGAACCGGCAGGTCGCGGGTACCTGCCGCCCATGACCAATCCCGGTGAACCCGCGCGATCCGGCCAGTCGGCGCTCGAGCAGCTCGGTGCGCAGCTCGCCGCGCGCGACGAGGAGCTGCAGACGCGCGAGCGCCTGCGCCAGGCGCGTGCGGAGGTGCGCGTGGAGCGTGCGGCGGAGGCGGTCGCGCAGCTCGAGGAGCTGATGGCGGGGTTCTGGCGGCGGATCGCGGAGCTTGCGCCGATGGCGGTTGCCTACTCGGCGAGGCGTCTGGAGCTCGAGCAGGCGGTGGTCGAGTGGGACGTCGAGCACGAGAGCATTCGCGAGGGCGCGTTCGAGCAGTCCGGGTGGGACGTGCTTGCGGGTGCGTGGATCCGCCTGCAGCAGCACGACAGCGTGTTCGAGTATCCGGGCTGCTCGTCGTCGCTGTGGTACGCGAAGCTGCCGGGGCAGTCGCAGGCGGCGTGGCATGAGGTGGCCTACAACGCGGCGGAAGGCAACGCGCCGGCGGAGGAGCCGTTCGCGCTGCGCGACGTGATCAAGGCGGACGTTGCGGGATCGCCCGCGCCCGCGAACCTGTTCCCGGTGTTCCCGCCGCGCCCGCTCGCCGGGCCGGGGCTCGATGCGTTCCAGGATCGCTGGATGGGGCTGCTCGCCAAGGCCGCGATCGGCGACCTGGAGCGCCCCGTTCCAGGTGGCGACGACCAGGCCGGTGCCGGTGAGCCGGCCGACGAGGCCGGCCACGGCGACGCGGTCGACCATCCGCCGAACTCGATCATCGGTCGGCTGCGTCGGCTCGAGAACTGACACCGGCGAGGAGGGCACGGCCAGCATGGACGAACACGAGTTCCGGGCGCGCGTCGACGCGGCGCTGCACTCGATCCCCGACGAGCTCTGGAACGAGATCGACAACGTCGAGATCGTGGTGGACGACGAAGCGCCCGGGCGGCCCCACCTGTACGGCCTCTACCACGGCGTTCCACTCACCGAGCGCAGCGTGTGGTCGTCGGGCGGGATGCCCGACTCGATCACGATCTACCGCCTGCCGATCGTGCGCGACTTCGGGCACGACCCGGCGCTGCTCGAGCGGCAGATCCGGATCACCGTGCTGCACGAGATCGGCCACTACTTCGGCATCGACGAGGACCGCCTGCGCGCGCTCGGCTACGCGTGAGCGGTGGGGGGGGCGTGTGCGCGCGAGGGCCGAGCCCAACTTTCGTTACGTGCGTGCGTGCGGGGCGCGGCGCGTTCAGGTACGCGCGCAACGAAATCGGGCGCCACGCCCAACTTCGTTACCTGGGCCCGTGCGGGGCGCGGCGCGGTCAGGTACGCGCGCAACGAAATCGGGCGCCACGCCCAACTTCGTTACCTGGGCCCGTGAGGGGCGCGGCGCGGTCAGGTACGCGCGCAACGAAATCGGGCGCCACGCCCAACTTCGTTACCTGGGCCCGTGCGGATCCGCCGCGCGCGCGGTCAGTCGCCGCCGCTGCACTCCGACATCTGGATCTTCGAGAGCGCGTCCTCGAGGCCGGCGGCGAGCGTCTCCTTGTCCTTGTCGGAGAGCTTGGCGTTGCGGTGGATGAGCGTGTACTGCAGCGGCGGCATCTCGCCACCGCGCACGGCCTCGGCCGCCTCGCCGGCCTCGCCGCACGGCTCCGACCAGTTCAGGCGCGAGCGGCCCTCGTCCACGTCGCGCTTGATCAGCCACGACGCCGGTGCGATGCGCGCCTTCTTCGGCCACTCGGTCGTGTTCGAGTGGCAGTCCGCACACGCCGCGGTGGCGAGCTCCTCGACCTTCGCGCTCGGCCACTCGGGCGTGACGTTCACCTTGGGATTGGTGTAGTCGCGACCGTACGGGATGAACTGGATCAGCACGAACAGTGCAAGCAGGCCCACGATCGTCCAGCGCACGGGGTGCCGGCGGAACCGGGATCGCTGCGGCGTGGAGTCGGGTGGTGGAGTGTCCATGTCCGCACGCTACCCCGTGACCCCACGGGTTCACACTGTGGGAAATCCACACTCCTGCTGCGCCGGCCCACGCGCTGACGGGGCCTGGCACGTGAGGCACGCACGCAACGAAATCGGGCGTCACGCCCAACTTCGTTACGTGGCCCGGGTCAGTGCCCGCCTCACGCGCCGAACGAGTAGCGGAATGCGGCGCCGTCGCTGGCGTGCTCGCAGCGCCATGTCGTCGTCTCGCCCTCGCGTGCGAGCTCGCTGCACGCGAAGCCGGCGGCTTCGGCGCGGCCGTCGCCGTCGAACCCGCGGCCGAGGATCAGCCGCTTCGCCGCCGGGCAGCTGATGCCGCGCGCGGAGATGTCGTAGTAGCCCGCGCCCGGCGCGCCCTCGACGCCGGTCACGTCGAAGTCGGTGCAGTCGATCGCTGCGGGCTGCGCGCCACCCGCGCCCGCCGCCGCCGCGCGCTCGTTCGCGCTCAGCGTGTCCACGCACGGCTGCACCTGCGTGGCGCCCTGCGTCTCCAGGCGCGGCAGGTCGGCCGCGGGGATCGCGAAGTAGCGCTTCGCATCCTCGAGCCCCTCGGTGACGATCCCCACCACGGTTCCGCGCTCGTCCACGAGCGGTCCGCCGCTGTTGCCGTGCGTCACCGCCGCGGTGAACTCCAGCCGCGGCATGCCGTTCACCACGCCGGCCGCCTCACGCACGACCTCGCCGTCGGTCACGGTGTACTCGCCGCCGAGCGGGAACCCGAGCGCACGCACCTTCGTGCCGGCGGGCGGGTTGCTCGTCGCCACGTCGAGCGGGTCAGGCAGGTCGGCGCCGTCGGCGAGCTGCACGATCCCGATGTCGTCGGCCTTGAGCACGCGATCGACGCGTGCCTGCACGGTGCGCCCGTCGTAGAGGTTCACCTCCACGAGCGCGGCGCCGTTCACCACGTGGTGGTTGGTGACGAGCCGGTTGCCGCCGATCAGGAACCCGCTGCCGGTCGCGACGCCCTGGCAGGTGAGGTTGCGCACGCGCACGACCGCCTGCTCGAGGCGCTGGTCGAGCTTGGCCTGATCGGAGTCGCTGGCGGCAGACACGTCGGTCGCGTCGGGCGCGGTCGCTCGCTCGATGCTGGGTGCGTCGTCGCCACAGCCGGCGGCGATGAGCTGGGCGACGACGACCAGCACGACGAGTGCGATCAGGCGGTGCATCATGGTGTGATCGTGTCCAGGTCGGGCACCTGCGGAACCGAGGCGCGCGCCGTGTTCAGGTCGGTCTGGGCGCGGTCGCAGATCGCAGCGGCAGAGTTGGTCGCACCGTCCTGGAGGATCGTGAGCGCGCAGCTGCGCATCGATTCGCCGGCGGTGTCGTAGGCGTCGACCGCGTCCTGGAATGCCTTTGCGAGCGCCAGCAGCTGCGACGACATGTTCGCGAGCAGCGCGCGATCGTCCTCGACCTTTGCCTTCTCGGCGGCGAGCTCGCGCTGGCGCGTGCGCAGGTCGGCGGCGTCGCTCTCGCTCGAGCGCAGGTCGGACTCGGCGTCGTCGGCGCGCTGCTGCCACTTGTCGGCGGCATCGGCGTTGTCCTGTGCGAGCGCCTCCGCCTCGTGCGCGCGCGAGACATACGAGTTGCGCGACACCGCCAGCACGACCACAGCCGCAAGCGCCGCGACGAGCGCGAGCGCCAGCGTGATCGTGACCCAGCGCGGCGCGCCGCGCCGCTCGACCTGGGTGACCGGGTCGACGGTGGTGGGGGCGGGCTGAGGCTCGGGCTCCGGCTCGGGCTCGGAGGTGGAATCCGGCGCGGGCTCAGGCGCCGGCTCCGGCTCTGCCTCACGTGCCGGGAGCTGCTCGGTGGGCTCGTCGCCAGGGGATTCGTCGTCGTCGCGCATCTAGGGTGATCCTAGGGGGTGGGGTGGAGCGCGCCGGGGCAGCACGCGCCCGGGTACGGCATGACGGGGGCTCGTCAGCCGGCGCTGCGAGAATGCCAGCATGGATCTGGACCGCAGTCGCATCATCCACGCCGACAACATGGACGTGCTCCCGTCGCTTCCCGACGGTTCGTTCCAGATGGTCTACATCGACCCGCCGTTCAACACCGGCAAAGCCCAGTCGCGCCGCAGCATCAAGACCGAGCGCAGCGTCGGCGGCGATCGCGTCGGCTTCGGCGGGCAGCGCTACAAGACTACGCTGCTCGAGACATCGTCGTATCGCGATTCGTTCGACGACTACCTTGCGTTCCTCGAGCCGCGGCTCACGGAGGCGAGGCGGGTGCTGCACGACACCGGCACGCTCTACTTCCACATCGACTACCGCGAGGCGCACTACTGCAAGCTGCTGCTCGACGAGATCTTCGGGCGCGAGTGTTTTCTCAACGAGCTGATCTGGGCGTACGACTACGGCGCGCGTTCCAAGAAGCGGTGGCCGGCCAAGCACGACACGATCCTCGTGTACGTGAAGGACGCGGCGGCATACTTCTACGACGCCGAGGCGGTCGATCGCGAGCCGTACATGGCGCCGGGGCTCGTGACCGCGGAGAAGGCCGCCAAGGGCAAGCTTCCGACCGACGTGTGGTGGCATACGATCGTGCCGACCAACGGCAAGGAGAAGACCGGGTACCCGACGCAGAAGCCCGAGGGTATCGTGCGCCGAATGGTGCAGGCATCGACCCGCGAGGGTGACTGGTGCCTCGACTTCTTCGCCGGCAGCGGCACGCTCGGCGCCGTGGCGCAGAAGCTCGGGCGCAGGTTCGTGCTCGTCGACGAGAACCCGGAGGCGATCGAGGTGATGGAGCGACGGATCCCGGCGATCGACGGGGCTGCGACCCAGCAGGAGCTGCTGGTTGGCCGCTGACGGGATCTCCGGGGCCGGCAGCACGTCCGAGCAGCGGTTCAACGAACTGACGGGCGCTGTGAGGGCGGAGCGTGCCGAGCTGGGTGATTCGGTGCTCGACGGGCACTACGTCGAGGTGAAGAAGGCATCCTCGACCACGATCAACCAGGTGCGTGCAGTGAAGTACCTGCCGCTGGTGGTGCATCGACCTGCCGACGACGAAGCCGGAACAGGCGAGCAGTGGTGGGTCGTTCCGGCGCACGAGGTGGTCATGCTGGTGCACGCCAAGGCAGGGCGCGGCCAGCACACCGAGAACGCCTACGAGAGCGCGACCCTCAGCACGAATCGGCTGCTCCCCGAGCACGTGGTGGCCGATCCCGAACAGCTGCGGACGCGGGTGCTCGACGCGATCGCGGCGAGCGATGCGCAGTCCGCGACGAAGCAGGCGATGCAACAGGTCCACGCGGCTGCGAGCGCGCTGGCGAAGCAGTCGCACCGCGACGTGGCGGCTGCGCTGCGCGCCGACGGCGTGCTCGATGACATCGGCTGAGTGAGAAATCTCCATATGCAGTGAAACAGGCCGAAAGCGGCCATCGATAGGCCGGTGTAGGAAGCAATGCGGCTTCGTACGCCGGCGCCCGGTTCGACACGGGGCCCCACGCCGGCGACGCACCCCCCAACGCCGCAGAGGGAGCACCACGCGATGAGCACCATCGGAACGGCCACGGCCACCCCGATCCGGCCGACGACCACCCCCGTCGCCGCCAGCATGCCGACCCCGTCCGAGCAGTCGGATGCCGACACGAGCGGCGGCGGCGCACTCGGCGACATCCTCAAGACCGGGATCGGCAAGCTCGTGTCGTTCGCCAGCAAGGGGATGCAGTCGATCTCCGACGCGCTCAACGGCGAGATCTCCGCGACCGGCGGCGGCTCGGTCGACCCCGCCAAGGTCCAGGGCTACGTCATGCAGATGAACAACTACGACACGATCATGCGCATGGCCGCCAAGCTGCAGGAGCACCAGGACGAGGCGATCAAGGCCTGGCTGCGGTGAGGTAGGCGGTTCGGTGTCAGTTGCCGGGTGGCAGCGCGCACATGTGCAGGTTTCGTGACGAAGTCGGCACACCATTGTTGCAATGCGCGCGTATCGCGTCACATGTGCTTCGTCATCCTCGATCAGCACAACTGCCGAGGAGCAACCGATGCATTCACACATGTACTTCTACGCCGAATCAGCCCGTCCTGACTGGAGCGCGCCACCCCCATCCGACGACGCGGCGAAGGCACGAGTTCGGGCCATCGCCGATGCGTTGCTGGAAGCGGTACCGGCGCTGCGCGAGTGGCGGCGGGAGGACAAGGACGACGACGGAACCGGCGTGGGGATGTACCTGTCGCCGCTGGACTGGATCGCGGTCTACGGCGACCACGTGCACTGGGACATCATGTACCGCGGCGATCGTGAGTTGGCGGAGTACGACACCATGGCGACCCTGCGCACCGTCGCCGCAGTGCTGGAGCAGGTCGCAGGGTTCGACTTCTTCGAGAACGGATGCCAGGGCCTCAACGAGCGAGGTGACATCGAGGAGATGCCGGCCGTGCTGCGCGGCGAGCATGAGGCGCGTTGGCTGCGTGACAAGGGCTACATCGATTGAGGGGCAGCTACCAGCCGCGATGGTCCAGGCGCTTCACGAGCGAGGTCTTGCGACCGTGGCCGACAGGGTCGCGCAGGTCCGCGATCTGAAGCCGGCCGCCAAGCGCTCGAAGGCGGCGTCGTAGCCGAACGGGTCGAGCTCGGTGCCCATTGCGGGTCCGTTCGGCTGCAAATCGCTGATCTGCGACGCTGCAAAGTGCCGAACGCGAATGCCGGGGATTTCCGCCGAGGAGGGCGCGGGGGCAGGTTCCAATTGTCGATTTGCGTAGGGTTCAGTATGATAGGAGTGTAACAGGGTTACAGTGATTGCCGATAGGGCAAGTAGGCCCTGCGCACGACCGGAGGTACGGCGATGTCGACGCGAACCAAGCCAATTCGAATCTTCGCCAGCGATCACGCGCCGCTGCGCCTGGCCGCGCTCGCCGAAGGTCGCACGCCTGCCGAGGTGTTCCACACCGCGCTTGCCGAGTACTACGAGCAGCACCGTGAGCGACTCGTCGCGCTCTATGACGACACGCGCACCGCGATCGCAGCCGGCGATGTCGACGCAGTCGCCGCGCTCCTCGAGCGCGGTGAAGACGACCGAGTCGACGAGCTGATGTCAGCAGACTGAGGTGGTCCGATGCCATCCCTACCATGGGATGCGTGGAGGATGCTGAACATCCGAAGGATTGTGTTGTCGACCTGTGGTTGACCCGGCGCTGTGCTTCGGATGACCTCGACCTCGCGGGTGACGGACTCGATGCGCGCGCCCGGGTCGGCGACCACGAACTGATCGATGCGTTCGTCGAGAAGCGGTCCGTCAGCCCGGAAGGGCAGGAAACGATCACGCTCGCATCGCGAGGCGCCTGGTACACGCTGCACGGCGGCCGGTGGCGCGGCGTGACATGGCACCAGCGCGCGGCGTCCGTTGTGTGGCTTGGCGGTGCGGGCTATCACCGAGACGGCGATCGATCCGATGCCTACGAACATATTCGACGTCAGGACGACGCCGGTCGGCTTGTTCCACAGCGATCGGACGTCAAGCAGTTGCTGGCATGGCGTCGGCGCCGACTCGCCCAGGAGCTGGTCGATCGCCCCGCCCAACTCGTGGCCGCGGCCCGCGCAGAGCCGGGGCGTGTCGTGGTAGCCACCCTGGCCGATCGAATCTCGGTTCGACTCCATGTCGACGCCGGCGATCCGGAGCTATTGACCGTCGCAATTGCGCGGGAGCTGCTGCCCGGCCCGGCGCACGTACCGAAGGACTGGGTCATCGTGCTGCTGGCGGCGTTCTTCGGGGAGCACTCGATCGAGGACCTTGCGTGGACCGACGAATTCGACGGTCGTCCCATCGGTGACGAACACTGCTACTGCTACTTCGTTGATCCGGCCTGACATCCCAGTGGCAGCGGTCCGAGTGGCCCGACCCGTAGCCGCAGCACTCAACGTATGCCCTTGAGTCTTTCCTCGATGAGATCCACGGCAATCTGCAGCGACTTTGCGCGGCGATCGTTCAGGGTCTGCTGGGGCGATCGCAGCTTGCCGCCCTGCTGGATCTTCAGGCACTTGCGGAGCGTTGACGCGAGCGACTCCTGCGCGTCGAGCAGTTCCTTTCGGTGTAGTCGATCATGCTGGTTCAGCCGCGTAGCGCGCTCGGTAGGTGAGCTCGAATCGCCTACCCGGTCGTACGCAGTTCGGATCCGATCGTTCTGAAGTAGCACGGAAAGGAGCCCCTTCATCGGGGGTGAGGGGGTGGGGGTCGATTGCGTGGAGCACGTCTGGCTTGGGTAACACACCTGCATGTCGAATGCGATCAGCCTCTTTCGAGCAATTCAAGATGAAGAATTAGTCGACGCGCAGAAGAGGAATGAATTCGCGCCCACGCCCGTCGGCGATGGAGTGAAGCGCTTCTTCCTATCCTCCGCGCAGTGTAGCAATTTCGCGAAGTTGCTCTTCCGATCTACTGGTAAGCCCATGACTACCGTCGCCGCTTCCATCGACTGGCGTGAGGCCACACCTCCGCCGGTTGACGCATTCCATGCTCTTGGCGAAGGGTTAGCAATTAGTGTGCGAAACGATGTGTTGACCAGCGTGAAGCTGGTCGAGATATTTGACCGCAGCGTGGTGGGACAGTGATCGTAATCATCGCAGTTCCACGCGCGGTTTTCACTGACGACATGGCAGATGACATGCCACCCGCCAAGATGAGCGGGATCGCGTGGCGCGTCGTTCCTGTCGGGACCTCTCGGCCCGTTTCGCTTGAAGTTGATTTTGATGCCCTCGTGATCCCTCCGGGGTGGGCCGCAGAGATTGGCGTCGAGCGGACCGGTGAGTCTGGAGAAGTTGTTTCGACCAATCCGTCTCCGGTGTTAGGTGCACCACAGCGGTTTGCAGTGCTCGACAGCGAGCCAACGAGCGTTGCCGAGGTGGCGTCCTCGCTAAGCCGACTGATTCAAGCCTGTGGGCAATATCCGGAGATCGAGAGGCTGTGTGTGATGGCGGAAATCCTCGATGTACCCCGTGAATCTGTCCATGAAGTCATTCTACGTACCAATGTTGAGCACGGAGTGCTCGCGCACCATGCGGCAGCATCGCGCGGCCCGGTACACAGAAGTCGCCGCGGCAATGCTCCAACGTCAGTTTGGCATCGTGAAGTCGAAGGAGCGATATTGAACGCTCTTGCGAATGCTCCCGATGGGCTCTCGACTAAAGAGCTTCAGGCCGCCGTCGCAAGTCTATTGCCGTGGATGGAAGGTGAACGATATGCGAGTGGCGGACGCGTGCTACCTCGGCGAGTCGCCTCGACGGTCACCCGGCTCGGTAACGAGGGTGTACTTGAACAACGGGCGGCGCGTTGGACAACGTCAAGCGGCGAGGCGCGACCCGGTTCAGGCCCGGAAGTCCACAGCTGATCCACGCGAGTCTCCTCGATAGCAGGCGTCCGTCGACCTATCGAGCACAAGCCGCCGGACGCCCTCATACCCCTTTAGCGGGACTGAAGGGGTCGGGGTAGGCCTAACCTAGCCCACGAGCGATCGCGCCCACGCAAACGCTTCGAGCAGTCCGTCGACCACGCTCGCGTTCGCAACGTGCGTTGCTTTCACCCGCGGATAGCCATCAATTCGATCCGCGTCGAACTCGTCGACGACGCTGGCGATGCATCGGAGAAGCTCAGCTCGAACGGCGGGATCGTCGAATGGTGCCCGTTCGCGGAGATACGGCATCGTGAGGCTCACGTCGCCGTTGGGCTCCAGCTTGAACAGCCAGTGCTTCGTACCGTCGGCAGTGAGCATCGCGGTGCCGAGACCTCCGCGCGGTCGATAGCCGGCGTACTGGTGGGTTTCGCCGGCTGCCGAAAAGCGGTCCCAGAGCTCGCGGAGGCCGCTGCCTACGTCTTGCCCGTGGAGCTCGGCCTGTGACTGGAAGTACTCGTCGAAGGTCCAGTGCTCGCGGGCGGCCGTGTCCCCGCGGGCGATGGCCTTGGTTCGTTGCGCCTCGGAGGTGTCGCCGACCCGTTCCGCGACGATCGTCGCGGGAGCGTCGGCAGCGGTCGCAGCGAACCGCTGCACGCGGATCGCCAGCACTTCGGTGAGCTGCATCTGCTCGTTGAGGAACTCGACGATCCGCTGTAGCTCAGGCGGAATGACGTCGGCAACGAACACGAGCCGAAGCCGACCGGCCTCGAGATTGGTGGCAACGCGGGTCCAGTAGCTCTCTGTGTCGACGCTACCTGCGACCAGCTCATCGATGAGAGCCGATGCGTCCAGGCCTTCGTCGTCGCACCTGGATTCAAAGGCCGAGCGGATCGCAGTCGGTGGCAGGTACTTCACCGCGTTGGCTGCGTAGTCGAGCAGCTGTCCCACGACCTCGCGCCGGATGCGCGTGTCGCTCGAGCGCTTGACCTCGACGAGCGTGGGCACCCCCTCAGCATCAAGAAAGAGGTGGTCGAGGCTCCAACGCGACCCGCTGTCGGGCGCATCGGCGATGCCCAGCTCGCGCTGGGCCAGCACCAGCCTAGTGCCAGCACCGCCGATGAGTTGAGGAGCACGACCGATCAGATCCTGGAGAACGTCCTCGCTCTCCCACGGCAGCACGCCAAGCGGTGCTACGTCGCCGTCACCCGTGAGCGTGAACATCATGGCTGGCATGTCGGTCAGTCCTTGATCGTCGTCGGATTTGCACGATGCCGATGACCGCATTTCACCATGGATCATGGTCACGCATCACGGCGGCCGCACCGTCCCTTGCGCCGTCCCAGCGATCCCAGTCAGCGGCCGACCCCGATTCGCCACGCTGGCGGCGTGGGCGACGTCGGGGGTGGCGAGCGCGTCCACGAGCTGCCGCCATGTGGTGTCGATCCATCCGGCGATCTGATCGAGCAGCTCCGCCTCGTTGGCATGGGCAAGCTCCCTCGACACGTCGTAGCATGCGGGTATCCAGCCGAGGTTCTGGTCGGGCAGGGCCAGCACCCGAAAGCCAGGCGCGGTCCACTGCATCGACTTCCACTTCAGCTGCGGATGTCGCGTCGTGAGGATCGAGGAGCTACCGGAACGATCAGCGGCATGCCGCGCCGCGTGTACTCGTGCTGAAGGCTCGATGAGCCAGTTCGGTCGAATGGATGCGACCACCATGTGTCGGCCGTCCACGGTGCGCGGCGACGTGACCAGCAGAGAGTAGCCGGATCCTCGTGAGCGAAGCCCCCGGTTGCGGGGGAGCTCACGGACCGGGCTGAGGTGCTTGGACTCGATGATCGGAGCGAGCCGCACGAACAACTCTGCAGTTGTTTGACTGCCTGCTGGTGAATGGCTGGTGGTCGCATTGCATGCCAGCTGTTCAGTCACAACTTCATGTGCTTGTCCATGCTCCACAGGTCGCGAACCGTCCTGGCCGTGATCAATGCGTTGACGCCCCAGAACACCGTGCGGCGCCTCGCACGCTCATGCGGCGTGAAGCAGCTCTCGCTCCAGAACCAGATCACGGCAATGGCGATGAGTGTTCCCATCAGTCCCAGCTCCTTCGGCTCTCGGTGAGCCAGTCGGCGACGGCGGGCACCATCAGGCCGAACGCGACCCACGACCATGGCCACACGTACCAGGCATCCGGATCGAGGCCAATCCAGCCGACGACGATCAGCTTGATCGCGAGCATCAGCAGGACGCCGTACGCCGCCAGATCTTCAGCATCGAGTGTCGGTGGCGCTTCGCTTGCATCGGTGAGTTCCTCGTTCATGTCCGACACATCCGCGCCCGCGGCGCAAAGCGTTCGGAATGCGCCCAGACGTGGCGCTGCAGCGGCCGTCGGGGCATGATGCATGCGATGCATCGCAGCACCTCGAACAGCACGTCCACGCACACGTCACGCGCGCTCGCAGTGCGCGTTGCGATCGTGCTGCTGGTGTCGCTGTGCATCACCGCCTGCGCTGACGACGGGGCGACGTCACCCGTCGAGCCGTCAGCGGACGCGAACGCGATCGATGCCGATGCAGAACCGGTCGAGCCCAGTGCGCCCAAGGTATCGACACCCGCGCGTGCTCCGCACCCGGCACCGACGCCCCGCGCGAATGCAACCATCGCGCGAGTCGTGGACGGCGACACCGTCAAGCTGACGAGCGGCGTCTCCGTACGTCTCGTCCAGATCGACACGCCTGAGGTGTACGGCAGCGCGGAGTGCGGCGGGCGAGCCGCGTCGAACGCGCTCAAGCGCGAGCTCACCCCCGGCACTCGTGTGCGGCTCGTGCGCGACACGGTCAGCGACGACACCGACCGCTACGGCCGCCAGCTGCGCTACGTCTACAAGGGCGATCGCAACCTGAACCTCTGGCTCGTCGCACGCGGCTACGCAGCGCCCTACTTCTACGACGGCGAGCGCGGCCGCTTCGCTGCCCGGCTCGAACGCAGCGCACAGGCCGCACGCACCCGCGGCCTGGGTTTGTGGGGCTCCTGCCCGAACGCCGTGCTCGATGCCTACCGCGGCGTGGCGACCGGCCCGGTCCGCAGCACGGGAACAGGCGGCGTGGACGACGCACGCGCCGGCGCATCTGCGAGCTCCCTGCCCGCCGCGCCGCCGTATCCGCCCGACGTCGACTGCAAGGACCTTCCCGGCCCCGTCCGGGTGACGCCCGACGATCCACACCATCTCGACCGCGACGGCGACGGGATCGGCTGCGACGGCTGACCGCGCCGCCCCTCGCCACGACCAGCGAACGCTTTCGATCCGATCAGCGGATGTCCCCATCGAGCCCCGACGCCCGATGGAAAGGACCCGCCACCGATGGCCACGCCGACCGCCGACGCAGAGCACGACTTCGACGAGCTGCTGCACCGCCACCTCACCCATGGCCCACGCACCGACGGGCACCCACACCCGATCGGCCGCGAGCTCGCACGCCGCCTCATCGATCGCGACGGCGACCCGACCGCGATGATGGGCACGTTCGCCGCAGGCGCCGACATCGCAACCGGCCGCGTTGCAGTGATCAGCGACGTGCACGCCAACCTGCCCGCGCTCGACGCTACCCTCGACGCGATCGACGCTACCGGCATCACCCGCATCTGGTGCCTCGGCGACACGCTCGGCTACGGCGCCTGGCCGGTCGAGTGCCTGCGCCTCGTACGCGAGCGATGCGAGCTCGTGCTCGCCGGCAACCACGACCTCGCCGTCACCGGCGACGAGCCGATCGACATGTTCGGCCACCACGCACGCCCGGCGATCGCCCGCGCACGCCGCGAGCTCGACGCCGCCCCCGAATTTCGCGCTGCCAACACCGGTTCCGAAACCCGCCTCGAGGGTAGGCGCGAAACCATGAGCATCAAGAGCAGCGACACCATCCTTAAGACCCTCGACAGCATCCATCGAGGCGACTACGTCTTGCCATCGATCCAGCGAGAGTTCGTGTGGGGCACCGATCAGATCGTGTCCTTGTTCGACAGCCTCATGCGCGACTACCCGATCGGCACGTTCCTGTTCTGGCGCATCGAACCAGAGCGATCCAGTGACTACTCCTACTACGGATTCCTCAAGGACTACCACGAACGCACCGCATCGCACTGCCCGACGCTCGACCCACAGCACGACCGAGCCATGGTGGCGATCCTCGACGGCCAGCAACGGCTCACGTCGCTCAACATCGGACTGTCTGGGTCGTACGCGTCGAAGCTGCCGAACAAGCGGCGCGACAAGGCGCTGTCGTACCCCGCCAAGCGGCTCTACCTCGACGTGCTCTACGAGGCAACCGACGAGGACAACTTCGAGTACCGATTCGAGTTCCTCACCGACGAGCGCGCGGCCGACAACAACGACAAAGGCGGACACTGGTTCCTCGTGCCGCAGATCCTCGACCCGGCATGGCGCGGCACCGACGCGAACGCCGACGAGCAAGTCGACAATTACCTCGACCAGTTCCCCGGATGGACCGGACAGCAGGTACGACTCGCACGCCGCCGCATCATGAAGCTCTGGCGCATCGTGCACAGCGTCGAGACGATCTCCTACTTCGAGGAAGCCAACCAGGACCTCGACCGCGTGCTCGACATCTTCATCCGCGTCAACAGCGGCGGCACAACCCTGTCCAAGTCCGACCTGCTCATGAGCATCGCCACCGCCCAGTGGTCAGGCGAACGCGACGCGCGCACCGTCATCTACACACTCGTCGACGACCTCAACGACACCCACCACGGCTTCAACTTCAACAAGGACTGGGTGCTCAAGACAGGCCTCGTCGCGACCGACGTCGCAGACGTCGGCTTCAAGGTGCAGAACTTCACCAGCGACAACATGACACGCCTGGAGCAGAAATGGGACGGCATCGCACGCGCGATGCGCCTCGCCGTCGACCTCGCCGCCACATTCGGATTCAACTCCCGGACCCTGTCTGCAACCAGCGCGCTGATCCCAGTGGCCGACTACCTGCACATGCGAAGCGCACCCGACGACTACGTCACCGCAGCCGCGTACCGCAGCGACCGCGACGCGATCCGCGACTGGCTCACCCGCAGCTTGCTCAAGCACGGCGTCTGGGGCAGCGGACTGGACTCGACCTTGCGCGACATCCGCGGCGCGATCCGAAGCGATGGACACGACGGCTTCCCCGTGCAGGCGATCGAGGCTGCGATGCGGCGCCGCGGCAAGATCCTGACGTTCGACGCCGAGGAACTCGACGACCTGCTCGACACCAAGTACGGAACCCCGCGCGCGTTCATGCTGCTCGCACTGCTGTATCCCGGAATCGACGTGCGCGACCCGTTCCATATGGATCACCTGTTCCCGCAGGCATGGTTCACCCGCAAGCGACTTCGCCACGCCGGCGTCGCCGACCACGACCTCGACGCGTACGCCGACGCGCGCGACCGGCTCGGCAACCTGCAGCTCATCCGCGGCATCGACAACACCCGCAAGCGCGACATGGCCCCACACGACTGGTTCGCAGCCGAATACCCAGACGCTGCAGCCCGCCGGGAAGTGCTCGCCGCGAACTTCATCGACGAACTGCCCGCCGACTTCTCCGGCTTCCTCGACTTCTACGCCGCGCGTCGCGCTCGCATGCGCGAACGCCTACACACGCTGCTGCGCGTCAAGGAACCAGTCGCAACGTCCGCATAGCCGTTACTCGCCGAGAAGGTCGACGATGCGTTGATTGCGGGCCGTCACGAAGGCCCGCACGCCGGCCGCGTACGTCTCATACTCGGCCACGGACGTCGGCAGCGCCGACCGGCCGAAATCCTCGATCGGCAGATACGGTCGCACCGCCGAGCAGGTCTCATCCGCCAGGTCATCCAGCAGCCAGAACCGCACGTATCCCGCGAAGCTGCCAAACAGCTCGAAGAAGCCCCCGAATCGCGACAAACACCCCGCAAGCGGACTGTCCTCGCCTGCATAGTGACGGCGGATACATTCGAGCGTGAGATCGAAGCGATCACAAATCGACGGGTGCTGGCCCCGCGCCTGGTTGATCGTCGGCTGCCCCGCCTGCGCCGCACCAGGAAACAAGATGTACGCGCCGATCGTGCAGCCGCGAGCGAACACATCATCGACCAGCTGCGACGGCACATCACGCATGACATCGCCGATCCGCCGCGTGTACGAGCTGCGATACGAATGCGTGATCGCATCGCTCGCGAGCCAGAACTCGCCGAGCTCGGACCGGTGATGCAGGTACGCACCACGAGTCGTCGCATCCAGGTCGAATCGAGCACCGCTCGGCAGGGGCCGACTCCACAGCAGCTGGTGATAACGTCGCAGCGTTGCTGAGTCGCGGTCGGGATCGCCTCCCGCTCGCGTGTCCGACATCACGTCAAACGCGACATCAACGCGATTCAGTTCGGGCGCATCTCCCATACGAGGCTCCATGCCCCGGCAAGCGACGCCACACACGCAAACGCCATGACCGCCACGACGTGGCGGGCCCGTCAAGATCGCAGTCGTCGCAGTGTAGGTGGGTCGCGCCGCGCACCGATGGTGCGAAGCACGCCCCACCATGAAGCATCTTCTGCGGCGATCAGGAAAATCGATCAGTCGTCGCGCTGGCCTTCCATCGGCGGGCAACGAACGTCGGGCTCGGCTGCAATGACGGGGAGACCGGCAACGCGAGCTCGACCCCGTCGAGGTGCTCATACGAACTGACCTGCAGCGCCTCAGCCAGGCGCACGCGCATCACGCCCGCATCGTCGATGACCAGCGCGAGCAGGTCCAGGTCCATCAGCGTGTGCAGGTCGGCGCGCAGCAGGATCCCGTTCTGGACGTGATTCGGTCCCCCATCGCAGTACGGGACGATGTGCGCGGCCTCGAGTACATCCTCGACCTCGCATTCGCTGATCGCGCATTGGCGCCCGTACACCTTGAGGAGCGTGCGCCGAAACTTCTGCTGGCCCCGGCGAAGCGCGATGCTGCGATGCACCCGCTCCCGAGCATCCTCGACGCTCTCCGGCTCGAACTCGTTGCCGTCGAAGTCGTCTTCTTCGAGTTCCTCGCTGATCTGGGCGATCGCATCGTCGGTAGGGGAGAGCGCCGTCGCAGCGCCGCCGCCGAACGGCACGGTGCGTGGCCAGTTGTAGGCGTGGACCCGGGCGCGATCCTCGGCAGCATCGCCGCTGCCCTCGAGATACCCCGAACCCGGCCGCTTCGAGTGTGCGCCGACTACCAGCCCGGTCAACGGTGGCGCCCCGATCGCCGCACACCAGTGCTGGATGATCCGCAGCCCATGCTCGATCTGCCGATGATGCACCTCGAGCCTCAGCGCCAAGCCCTTGTACGTCGGCGTGCCTCGCTCCTTCGCAGCCTCAACGAGTAGCGGGTACAGCCTCGCCGCAAGTTCCACGTTGTGCGGCAGCACACGATATCGACGATCCGTGCCATCAATCACATCGGGCAAGGCCCACTCGCCGCTGCCCCCCGTATCGCGCTCTGCACCCGCCATCGCTGATTCCCACCTCGCTCACTCGTTCGTCGAGTGCTCTTACCCACGCATCGATCGACAGAGGGCGATCCACCTCGATTCGAGCTCGCGAGTCGCGTCGAATCGACATTCTCCACATCGACTCAGGTAACGGTCATCTACTGTCGATACTGCGAGGACCATTCGATTGGTCCGATGAATCGTTCAGCGCCAGGAAGTCGAATCGACGTGCGGAGGCATGGAAGCTCGTGAGTGACGGCAAGAACACAGACGGCCCCCCGTCCACGCGCCGGAACTTGCTTGCGTGGGTCGCCCTCCTTGTCGGCTGCGTGCTCGTCATCGCAGCGGGCTACGCCGTCGGCAAGACTCAGGCTACGACCCCATCTGAAGCAAAGCGGGTGGAGCTTGCCGCGAAGAAGAAGGCGAAAGCAGCGGCATACAAAGAGGCATACGACGAGGCCTACGATAGCGCCTACGAACAAGGACTCGAAGTTGGAAAGAAGCGCGGCACACGCGCGGGCAACATCAAAGGCGCAGCAGCCGGCAAGAAGAAGGGAGCTGCTGACGGCAAGAAGGCCGGATCCTCGTGAGCGACTCCACTGATCACGTTCCTCGACGAATCCCGCGGGTGGTGCTGCTGCTCATAGTGATTGCAGCGGTGAGTGGCGCTACGTTCGCGTTCTACGTGGCCTCAAACTCGGGTCCTGACCTTGGAGCCGCAAAAGCGCGAGCCACCAAGCTCGGAACCATCCAGGGTGCGAACTCCGGCGAAGCAGACGGCAAGCGTACCGGCGTCAAAGAGGGCACCGCCGCCGGCATCAAGAAGAGCTACAAGACAGCATTCGACAAGTCCTACACGCGCACCTACACGCGAACATACGACAAGGCCTTCAAGGACGCGCGTTGGACGCCAAAGAGCTGCAGCACCACCGACGGCTCACAGGTACGCTCTGTCACAGGGCTTCCATGCGCGAAACTGGTCGCGCTGCTGTCGACGTCGTTCGACTTCGTCTCGCTCGGATTCAAGTGCGGCCCCATTTCCAGCGACCCATTCGGCGGATCCGCAAGATGCACCCGCCCCGAAGACGGCGTCTCGTTCACCTTCTCAGCGGACTCGTGATCAGTCGACTACCACCAATCATTCGCGGTCGACCCAGACTTGCCGCGCTCATCATCATCGCCACAACACTTTCTTGCGTGGTCGCAGGTGCATATGCCGCGAGCCGAGGCCCAAGCCTCGACGACGCCGCTGTTCGAGGAGAGGTCGCAGGCACCGAGCTCGGCGACCAGATCGGCCGCGTAGACGGTGCCAAGGGTGGTCGTGCCGACGGAATACGCGCCGGGCGAAACGAGACCTACCAGCCGCGATTCCAAATTGCCTACCACGCGGCATATCGCGCGGCATACTCAAAGGCATACGCAACTGGACAGTCGACCCAGGACGCGAACAACGGCGCGTCCGCCACGGCTCGTGGTCGAGCCAACTACCGCCAAAGCTGTGCGGAAAGCTACGGTTCTATGGAAGGTGGAGTGTGCTTCGGCGGTATCGGTGACTACTAGGCGCGCGACAAGCCGAGGCCGATCGTGAGACGAGCCATTGTGATCGCCACACTGAGTGGTGCCTCCGTCATTGCCATCGGCCAAGCTGCATACAAGACGTGGCAATCGCACTCCATCCAGAGCGAAGCGCGATTAGAGGGCCAAGTAGCGGGAGCGCGAGAAGGCGCACGACAAGGCGTCGTCGACGGAACCGCGGACGGACTTGCCAAGGGCACGACTCGCGGGCGAACTGTGACGTACAAGCGCGCCTACTCTACCTCCTACGCGCGCGCCCACAAGGCCGCATTCAAAGTGGCCAAGGAACAGGCGAAACGCGAACGAGAGATCGCAAGTGCGAACTCGACCACCGGTTGCGCAGGCAATCCGTACGCGGTACGTGGTCCCAATGGGGGATGCATCCCGCCGGCCCATCCACCGAACGGCGCACCCGCAGAATACGGCGACTGTGCCATCGGCTACGTGTGGCACCCGAACGGCTTTGAGTGCGTGCCCTTCAACTCCCAGTATTAGGCGCCTGATGGACGCCTCGCATCGACACCACCTACTTCCGCGGCACCGGAGCGTGAACATCGACTCGCTACGTCAGCCCCACACATCGCATCACCGCAAGTTCCGCCTCGACTGACACCACGAACGCACCGCTCGACCACGCAGCACCAAACCGGTCAATGCACCCCAGGGCATTGACCGCCCCCATGCCCTCGCATGCCCAAGTCCCGCACCAGCCCTCGCAAAGCCCATTTCACCCCTACTGAAGGGGTCGGCGGAGTTCACTCGCCCTGGCTGAGCTGACTGAGCCTAGTTATCAACCCGCGTTGCTGCCTTGGCGTTCCAGCTCGCCAACGATCTGGAATTGGGCCACGGTGTTCGAGCCGCCAATGGCAGTGTCGTAGGAGTAGGAACCCACGACTTCGACTACTGCCGTGAAGAGGTCGTCATCGATGAAGCGAGCCAGTTGTCGCTCGCTGCCGCTGATCAACGCCGTCTCCCCGTCGAAGAATCCGTATGACGTTGTGTTTCGGTTGGCGATGTTGGCAAGGAAGGTGTCCGTTCCCGTCCGTGAGTCGAACTGCATGATCTCGCCCCAGACGCGATACCACTCGCCTGTGTGTGCATCGGGGTTCTTTAGCACTAGCTTCAGCGTTCGCTGGTCTGGGAACCCTGTACTAGCGATCCGGGCTCGTCGCCTAGCTGCCGCTGCTTCCCGACGCTTTTTCGCAGCGGCCGCCTTTGCTGCAGCGTCCTTCTTTGCTGCTGCCTCGGCCGCGGCTTCTTCGGCTGCAGCAGCTTCTTCGTCCGCTGCTTCGTTGGAATCGGTCTCGGCTGACTTGTCTGTGGATGACGCTTGGGAGGAGGAAGAGCTCGCATCCTTCGACGTGTTCGAGGAGCTGGACGACGAGTCGTCACTGAGGCCTGCGACTATCAGCAGGATTGCCACGCCGACGGCGACGATGATCGCCGCGCGTCGGCGGTCCTTGAGCCAAAGGTAGATGGGCACCCCGATTCCCGCAGTGAGGAGTACGAGCGCGACGATCACTACTGGCGAGAGGGACGTTGATGCAGAGTCGGTCCCGGGCTCTGATTCGATGGGGGAGGTGGCTGGTATTGCCGAGCTGGGCGCCACCGCGGGCTTGGTTGCCACGGCGAGATTGTCGCCGGACTCTACCGTAGCATCGGTGCCGAGCAGTCGAGCTTTTCCCTGCTCGAACTCGGTCTCCGTCAGCACGCCGCTTTCGTGGAGTTCTCCGAGCTCGCGAAGCTTGCGAATATCCTCATCGGACATCGACACTGTTCGAATCCCTTCATCTTTTGCCGGGATACTTTATCGCATCGGGCGGCGCGAGAGGGTATTTGTGGTTCTTCTGCTACACGAGTGGAGTCATGTCGCGGGCCTGCATGGCAGTGGCGGGCACAGTCCGGAGAGTGTGAGCTTGGCGAGCGCGATCAGCGCGTAGGGATTGTGGAAGCCGGACGCTCGGGTCTGGATGAGTCGGATCTTGGCGTTCACCGATTCGACGCGGCCGTTGCTGATGCGATGCGTCAGCATCGCCTCGAGTTCCGGCCTCAGGTCGCGGATCGTGGCGGCGACGCGCGCGAACTCGTGTAGGCCCGATTCGTCGACGCGATCGAGCCACGTGTCGAGACGTTCGATCGTCTCGTCGGCGGGCAGCTTGAGCAGCGTTCGCAGGAGCTCCTTGAACAGCGTTCGCAGAAGCTCCTTGAGCAGGTATGCCTTCCGCAAGGGGCTGCCGGCCTTCTCGAGCTCGGCGAGTGTCAGTGCCTGCTTGTCAGTCAGTCGCTCGGGGTTCCTCACGAGTGCCCTTCGCGAGTGCGTCACGCGCGTGGCGCGCGCCTTGATGTCCGTGGGCGGGCGCCCGCGCTTGTGGTGCTTTCGGGTGTCGTTCCAGACCTCGCGGCGGATCTTGTCGAGCG
>JAGQUL010000004.1 GCA_020438525.1 Thermoleophilia bacterium
GCCGCCCGTGCCCACCGATCCACCGACCCCTACTGATCCGCCGACCCCCACCGATCCCCCGCAGCCGCCTGCGGATGGCGGCTTCGACTGGAAGCCGTGGCTGATCGGCGCGGGCATCGTGGGTGCAGGGGTACTCGGCGTGCTCGCGATCCGCAACGGTGCCCACAACGTCAGGGCGCTCAAGGCGACCGCAAACTCGTTCGAGTCCGGCGCGATGCACCAGGGCGGACTGACCGCGATCCACGACGCCGGACTCGGCGCCCGGTTCGCGAAGGGCATCGGCGTCGGCGACTACGCGCTCGTCGCGACCCCCGGACTGAACCGCGTGGGAGCCGGCGGTCGACTCACGACGGTTGCTCGCGGCCACCTCGACCACGCGGAGCTGATGGCATCCGCGACCGCGCTGCGTCGCCAGGCCGGCGATGCCGTGGGCGTGCACGAGCCGCTGCGCCGCAGCGTGCTCGAGGGCCTCGAGTCAGGTCGACCGCTCCCGTCGATCCTCGACGACCTCGACCGCAGCGCATCCGGCGCGCGTCCGTACTTCACCAATCCCCGGCTTGCCAACTACTGGGATCACGCATCGATCCTCGAGCTCGGTCCGCGCTCCGGCGGCCAGCACGTCACGTCTGCGGTGACCGTGAACCGGCCGGAGCTCGCGATCAACGACGCTCGTGCGATCGTGGAGACCGGCGGCACGCGTCCGATCGACCAGGTGATCGCCGGTCGCGGCGCGCGACTTGGCGACCGTGGGCTCGCCGATGCGATCGGATCGATCCAGGCGGCCAACGTCGACACGTTGCCACCCGCGCTTCGCGAGCGTGCGATCGCGGCGTCGGGCGTGGATCCGAAGCTCGTCGACTCGATCGGGCTCCGCGGCGCGTACATGCAGCGCTGGCAGGATCGACTGGCGCTCGGGGCGACGACGACCGCCGACCAGGCAGCAGCCGCGGTCTCCTAGGTCGCCACCGTCAGCCGAACGTCGGCGGGGCGTCGCCCACGAGCAGCTCGAGCGCAACGCGTGCGTCGGTCGCCGTGGATCGCTCGTCCATTCGCTGCTGCAGGAACTGGTCGATCTCGGGCTTCTTGGCGATCGCGTAGTCGACCTTCGGATCGGTGCCCGGCGCGTACGCCCCGATCGACACGAGGTCCTCGCGATCGCGGAACGTCGCGAGCGTCTCGCGCACGAGTCCCGAGGCGCGTACCTGTTCGGGCGTGAGCAGCTCGCCCTGCAGGCGGCTGATCGACGCGAGCACGTCGATCGCCGGATAGTGGTTGCGGTGCGCGAGCTCGCGGCTCAGCACGACGTGTCCGTCGAGGATGCCGCGAACGGCATCGGCGATCGGCTCGTTCATGTCGTCGCCCTCCACGAGCACCGTGTAGAGCCCGGTGATCGTGCCCGAGTCGGACGTGCCGGCACGCTCGAGCAGCCGCGGCAGCAGCGCGAACACGCTGGGCGTGAAGCCGCGGGTTGCAGGCGGCTCGCCGATCGCGAGCCCGATCTCGCGCTGGGCCATCGCGAACCGGGTGACGCTGTCCATCATCAGCAGCACGTCCTTGCCGCGATCGCGGAAGAACTCGGCGATCGCAGTGGCGGCGAACGCAGCTCCGATGCGCTTCACGGCGCTCTCGTTGCTCGAGGCCACTACGACCACGGACCGTGCCATGCCTTCCTCGCCGAGGTCACGTTCGATGAACTCGAGCACCTCGCGTCCGCGCTCGCCGATCAGTGCGATCACGTTGACGTCGGCAGTGGTGGATCGAGCGATCATGCCCATCAGGGAGCTCTTGCCGACCCCGGAGCCGGCGAACACGCCGAGGCGCTGGCCGCGCCCGCATGGGACCATGGCGTCGAGCGCGCGCACGCCCAGGTCGAGCTGGGTGTCGATGCGCCGACGCTGCAGCGGTGCGGGCGGATCCGCGTGCAGGGAGATCCGCGCCTCGGGCTCGATCGGCCCCTTGTCGTCGATCGGTGAACCCGTGGCGTCCACCACGCGACCGAGCAGGTCCTCCCCCACGGCCACGCGAACGGGGTGCCCCGAGGCCACGACCTCGTTGCCCGGGGCGATGCCGCGCATCTCGCCGAGCGGCATCAGCAGGGTGCGCCCCTCGCGGAAGCCGACGACCTCCGCGGCGACCGGCTCGTCGTGGCGCGACACGTGGACGTGGCAGAGCTCGCCGACCTGGGCCTCGGGGCCTTGTGCCTCGATTACGAGTCCGATCACCTGCACGACGCGGCCGTTCAGGCGGTACGGGTCCACCCGGCCAAGGCGGTCGTGGTAGGAGGACAGGTCAAGGCGCGAGTCGGCCATCTTCCTCGTGGTACCCGTCCGGCCCGATTCTCCACCCGATACGCTCGCGCGCATGCAGCTTGCAGCAGCACCGACGCGACCGTTCGCGACCGAGCATGGTCGCCCCCACCCCGTGGCCCACGGCATCCAGGCGCCCCGTCGCGCGGGAGTTGCCGGCCCGACCGGGTACGCGCAGATGCGTGCTGCCGAGGAGACCTCGCTCGAGCTGTCGGACGAGCCCGTGGTGCAGGCTGCGCTTGCGGCCGGGCAGCTGATCGGCGGGCTCGGGTGGCGCGACACCCGCGACATCCACTCGGATGCGCTGGACCTGGGCCAGGACGCGGCCGAGCAGGCCGGGCTCGTGCTCGGTGCCCTGTCCGGGCGGATGTCGCGCGGCGACATGCAGCGGGTGGTCGAGGACGGTCGCCGGCTCGACGCGGCCGACGCGGTGCGGGCGGCGGCGATCGCCGGGGCGCTGGCGGCGGACCGGGGCTTCGCACAGATGCGGGACGTGGTCGACGCGGCGATCTCGGCGTCGGGCGACGAGACTGTGCAGGCCGCGGCGACGTTCGCAGCGCTGGCACAGGGCGTCGATGGCACGCGCGTTCGCGACGTGGTCGGCGACGCGACCCGGATCGCCGGCGACGGGCGGATGCAGGCGGCGCTGGCGATGGGTGCGATCATCGGCGACGTCGGCTCGGGGCAGATGCGTGACGCGATCGAGGTCGCGACCGAGCTGTCGAGCGAGCCGGTCGTGCAGGCGGCCGTCGCCGCCGGGCTGCTCGCCGGGCAGCGATCGGGCGGCGAGCTGCGCGAAGCGCTCGACAGCGCGCGCGACGTGAGCAGCGATCCGCTCATGCAGGCGGCGCTGGTGTTCGGCGACACGGCCGTGCAGTACCGCTCCGGCACGTGAGCGCAGCCTGGACGCCGCAACCTAGGTAATTCCGCCGACTCCGGGATGCGAGATCCGTCGCATGATGGTCCAGTCGACCGGTTTCGCCGCCGTCGAATCCGCCACGGAGCACGGGAGGGGTCCGCATGGGATGGGAGCAGATCGGTCGAGTCGCGGCCGAGTTCACAGGAACGTTCGCACGCACCGAGGGTGACGACATCGCCAGGATGATCGGCAGCGACTTCGTGCGCGGGGTCGATGACCTGGCACCGCCGGCGCGCGGATCGATCGCGGAGATCCTGCACGACATCCACTTCGGCACGCCGAGCTCCAGCGCACCGATCGACGACGTGGCCCGGTCGCGTTCGCTGCTCGAGGAGCTCGCACCCGCCACGCGGTCCGGCCTGCAGGATGCGCCGGAGGCGTCGTACGTGCTGCCGATGCGGTACGACGAGGCCGCAGATGCCGCGTTGGCGTACGATGATGCGCTGCGCGCTCCGGGAGTCGCGGACCACCTTGCCGACGACGTCGAGACGCTCGTGTGGAACGACTACCTCGAGCTGACCCCGGAGGGTGCCGCTCGGTACCGATACGCCGGCGGTTCGGGCGTGCTCGAGGACCCGGATCGCTTCATCGCGAACCTGGAGACCGCGAACCTCGATGCGTATCCGCTCGTCGAGCAGCGCGTGCGCCCGTGGTCGACCGGATCGAGAACGAGCTTCGAGCCGTTCGACGAGACGTTCGGATCCTCGTTTCCGGGATCGACGTTCGACGAGCCATGGCGCTACGAGCCCCCGGCCCCGACGTACGAAGATCCGTTCGTGGATCCGTTCACGACGTTCGGCGGCGACCTGTTCTGATCGGTCGGGTCAGTCGCCCGCCGCGCGGCGGCCGGCGCGTCGCTGCTCGATGCCCTCGCGCAGCGTCTGCTCGATCTTGTCGGCCTTGCCGGAGATGGTGGCATCGATCTCGCCGACCGGCGTGCGGACGATCACGCTGCCGCGATCGAGCCGGCGCTCCTCGATGAAGTCGAGGTGGTCGACGCCACCGAGCTCGGCAGCGAGCTTCGGTCCCGCCGTTCGCAGCAGTGCGAGGTCGTCGGGGTGCGCGAGCACCTGCATCGAGCCGCGCTGGAACGCCTTGCGCATCGCGCCGCGACAGGCATCGACCACGAGCGTCTCGTCGACGTCGAGCGACGCGTTCACGATTCGTCGTGCGATCGCCAACGCGAGCTCGACGACGTCGGCCTCGCTCTGGGCGAGCACCCGCTCGCGCTCCTCCATCACGTGCACGCCGATCTGCTCGCACGTGGCGACGAGCCCGGACATCTCCTCGTCCGCGTGTGCGCGGCCCGCGGCGTAGCCTTCCTCGTGCCCCTGCTCGACCGCGCGGGCGCGATCGGCTGCGATCACGTCACGAGCCTGCTGGAGCATCGTGCGTGCGGTCTCGCGCGCCTCGGCGATGATGCTGCGGGCGACCTCGGCCGGGTCGGGAGGGGCAGGCGTGTCGTCTACCTGTGCAGCCTCGACCTCGGGCTCGAACCTCGCGGGTCGTGCGCGCTCGATCAGCTCGAGCGAGACCGGCTCGACGAGCGCGGTCGCGTTCGCCATGCCGGGCATCACGAGGTTCGTGGTCTCGACGCCTGCTGGCTGCGGCTGCTGCGGGTCGCTCATGTCGACGCGTTGCCTCGTGGGCAGCTGGTCGACCGCGAGCGTCTCGAACGTGCGACGGCGTGCGGCCGCGATCTCGTCCTCGCGCGAGGATGCCAGCGGGTGGGCGCGGAAGTCCGGTTCGCGGCGTGCCATCGGTTCAGTTCACCAGCTCGTCGTCGCCGCCGCCGCGCGCGATCACGATCTTGCCGGCTTCCTCGAGACGCCGGATGATGCCCACGATCTTCTGCTGGGCCTCCTCGATCGAGCGTCGACGCTGCGGGCCCATGTACGTCATGTCCTCGCGCATCATCGATGCGGCGCGCTGCGACATGTTGCTGAAGATCTTCTCCTGGACCTCCTCGCTCGTGCCCTTGAGCGCGAGCGCGACCTCCTTGGCCTCGACCTCCTTGATCAGCTGCTGGATCGAGCGGTCGTCGAGCAGGAGCAGGTCCTCGAACACGAACATCAGCTTGCGCACTTCCTCGGCGAGCTCGGGGCTCGTCTCGTCGAGCGACTCGAGGATGTGGCGCTCGGTGGTGCGGTCGACGAGGTTGAGCATGTCGACGAGCGCGCGAACGCCGCCGGCGACGGTGAAGTCCTGGTTGAGGATCGCGGAGAGCTTGCGCTCCATCACGTGCTCGACCTGTCGGATCACCTCCGGCTGGGTGCGGTCCATCACGGCGATGCGCATCGACACGTCCGACTGCATGCGCTCCGGCAGGCCGATCAGGATCGCCGACGCGACCTCCGGCGGCAGGTACGCGAGGATCAGCGCGATCGTCTGCGGGTGCTCGTGCTGGATGAAGTTGGTGATCTGTGCCGGGTCGGTGCGGCGCAGGAACTCGAACGGTGCGACCTGCACGAAGCTCGACAGGCGGCCGATGATCTCCATCGCCTTCTCGCCGCCGAGCGCGAGCTCGAGCACGTCGCGGGCGTAGTCGAGGCCGCCTTCGGCGATGTAGTCCTGGGCCAGGTGCGAGTGGTAGAACTCCGCCATGACCTCGTCACGCTCGGCGGCGTCGACGCCGTTGAGACCGGCGATCTCGAGCACGAGCTCGTCCTGCTCATCCTGCTTGAGGTGCTTGAAGACCTCGGCGGCGCGCTCGGGTCCGAGCGAGATCGCGAGGATCGCGGCCTTGCGCTTGCCGGTCAGCAGCGGGCCCGCGTCCTGCGTTCGTCGCGATGGTGTCTTGGAGGGCGGCGTCATCGGTCAGCCTGCCTTTCGGGGCGCGTAGTCGCGGTCTTCCTGGTGCATCCAGCGGCGCAGCTCGTTGGCGACGTCGTGCGGCTTGGTCATCGCGATCTGCTCGACCTTGCGCTGCATCTCCAGTCGCTCACGCCGATCGGCGCTCGGCTGGTTGGCGGCGAGCGCTGCTTCGAGCTCGGCGATCGGGATCGGCGACATCTCGCCGCTGTCGAGCAGCAGCAGGTCGTCTGCCGGTGCAAGCAGCTCGGCGGTGCGCTGCGTGAGCGATCGTCGCAGCACGAATGCCAGTCCGATCAGACCCATGCCGAGCAGGACGTACTTGACCCAGTTGGCGATGCCGGCACCCGAGGATGCCGCCGACGAGCTGGACGTTCCGGCGGTCGCGGTGGCGAGCGGTGCGAGGTTGAAGCTGAAGCTGTCCTGCGCGTTCCCGCCCATCCACGCCTGCGCGGAATCCTTGACCGCCTGCGCGGCCGAGGCGTCCACGTCGTCGTCGATCACCACGGAGATGCGATTGCGAACCACCGAGCCGGGGGCGACGCCGATCTTCTCCTCGATCACGTTGTTGTCGTAGTTGACGGCATTCTCGTCGCTCGCGTAGCCGCCGTCGCCACTCGCGCTGGCCGTGGTGTCAGGGGTCACGGTGCGGTTGTCGGGATCCACGCCCTGGTTGGTCGCGGTGCCGGCCACGCCCTGCACGCCTGCGTCGGCGGTACCGTTGAGGATCTCCTTCTTGTAGTTCTCGTCCTTGATCAGCTGCTCACCGTTCTCACCGGCGGCCTCGGTGTGGTGCACGCCGCGATCGATGCGGTCCATGTCCAGCTCGACGTTGGACGTCACGTTGACGTTCCCCTCGCCGACGATCTGCTCGAACTTCTTGGTGAGGTCGTTCTCGACCTTGGAGTTGAACTTGGCCTCGGTGTCGAGCTTGACCATGCTCGCGGCCGTGTCCTCCTCGCTGCCGTCGCCACCGATGATCGCGCCGGTCTCGTCGGTGACCGTGACGTTGCGCGGCTGCAGGCCTTCGGTGGCGGCGGCGACCGTCGCCTGGATGCCCTTGACCGTCTTGCTCGACAGCGACGCGCCGCCGGTGTCGACGAGCACCGACGCCTTCGCGGGCTTCTCGTCCTCGCCGAACAGCGCCGAGCTCGCGGGCGTGATGTCGACCCGAGCGCTGTCGATCCCGTCGAGCATTTCGATCGTGTTCGCGGCATCGTTCTCGGAGCAGGTCTCGATCATCAGGTCGTGCTCGGCGCTCGTCTGCGCCATCATCGAGCCGCCCTTCTCGCTCTGGGCTGCACACCCTGCGCGGTTGCCCTTGGCGGCGATGCCGGCGGGGATCAGCACAGCGGCGGCCTTCGGTACGTCGGCCTTGGCGACCTCGACCGCGGAGCCGGTCGTGGAGACGCGGTTCTGGATTCCTGCGTCGTCGAGCGCGGTCTGGGCCTCGCCGACCTTCTCGGACGCGAGGTCGGTGGCGACGGGTGCCCACTCGGTGTGCATCGATGCACGGATCACGAGCAGCATGACGACGAGGGTGACGGCGGCGACGCCGATGACGGCGTAACGGGCGCGGCCGGGAATCCCCAACCATGCGCCTCGCAACCTGGTGAGCTGCTGCTGCATCCTCGTCTACCTCTTCGCTGCTGCGTTCCTCCGTGCACTCCGTCGCTGCAATCCCCGCGCAGTCCGTGCACGGGGCTCTCCATCGCCCTGTCGGCCGCTCCCGCCGAACCCTTGAACTCCCCAGAGCACGTTGCCGATTCGCAACCGCCCCGACGCGCCCCGCATCCACCCTCGGTCTCGCGTCGACTGCGTGACACCAGCTTCCTCCTGGTTGCCTGATGCGACACGGTCGGTACCACCGCGCCGACCGTGTCGCAGAAGTACACCCATGGGACGCTGGTGTCACGCAGTCAGCGCGCGACGAGGTGGCTCGTGTTGGCGGGCTGTGTCGAACTTGACACGAAGTTGGCACGATTTCGTGCGGAACGTTGGAAATACGTCACACCCGCGCACTCGATCCGTAGGCATGCACGCACCTCACTCGCTGCTCGTCGACCCGTTGTCGCCCATCGACCAGCGCATCGCATCCGTCGCGGCGCGCCAACGCGGGATGCTCACCATGCGGCAGCTGCGCGCGTGTGGCCTGTCCACGTCAGCGATCACGAAGCGAGTGGCAGCGGGTCGTCTCCATCGAATTCACCCGGGCGTGTACGCGATCGGACACTGCGCGCTCGACTTCGAAGATCGCGCAATGGCGGCCGTGCTCTGGTCACGTCGCGGCGTGGCCTGTGGACGCACCACGGCCCGTCTGTTCGGCTTCTACGATCGCGGACGGTCGACGATCGAGGTGCTGTCGACGACCAGGCTCCGGCCGCTCGACGACGTTGCGGTGCGCTTCAGTCGACGCGTGCCGGAACGTGACATCACGTGCGTGCGCGGGATCGCCACCTCGACCCCGGCCCGGTCGATCGCGGAGCTGTCGGACGACCTCACCCGCTTCCAGCTGGCGAATGCGATCCACGAGATGCGTCGGCTCCGGCTGGCGACGCGCGAGGATGTCGAGCGGGTTGCTGCCGAGCACCTACATCGGCGAGGACACCCGGTGATCGCCGGTGCACTCCTGCTGCATGATCGCGGAAGCTCGGGGACGCTGAGCGGCGCCGAGGATCGAGCGCTCCACCTCGTGCAGGCAGCAGGTTTCCCGGAGCCGCTCGTGAACGTACGGATCAGGCTTGGGCGACGACAGTGCCGCATCGACCTGCGGTGGCCGGAGCTTCGCCTGTGCGTCGAGATCGATGGACCGGAACATGACCTGCCGCGGCAGCAGCGGATCGATGCGGAACGGGACGCGGCGCTTCGGGCGCTCGGCTACCAGGTGATCCGGATACCGGTCGCATTCGTGGAAGGCATCGTGGAGATCCTGGAGCCGTACTTCGCGTGAGACTGCGTGACAGGAGCTTCCTCCTGGTTGCCTGCTGCGACGCAGTCGGTGCGGTCGCTTGGACCGTGTCACAGGAGTACACCTGCAGGACACTGGTGTCACGCAGTCAGCGCGGGACCGGGATGGGAGCGGCGCGCAGGGGCGCGCTGCTCGTCACATCTGCATGCGGAGGACTTCCTGGTAGGCCTCGATGACCTTGTTGCGGACCTGCGTGGCCATCTGCAGGCTGACGTTCGCCTGCTCGATGCGGAGCATGGTCTGCGCGACGTCGTCGACTCGACCGGTGGCCATGTCCTGGCTCGCGCTCGCGGCGTCGGCCTGCTGCGTGCTGAGCTCGCTCAGCTTGGACTTGAGCACGCCTGCGAAGCTGCCCCCGCTGGCGGCGGCCTCCGCGGGATCGGCGCCGCCGGTCTTGCCGGAGGCTGCGCCCGCGCCGTCGAGCAGCTCGAACGGCATCTGCAGGCCTGCGCCTGCCGCTCCCCCGATTCCTCCTGCGCCGGTAGCCATCGTTCAGGTCACCTCAGGATGTCCAGGGCCTTGAGCGCCATGTTCTTGGCGGCGTTCATCGCGGTCACGTTCGCCTCGTAGGCACGGGTGGCGGTCATCATGTCGACCATCTCCGTGACGGGGTTCACGTTCGGGTAGTGCACGTAGCCGTCCTCGTCCGCGTCGGGGTGCGACGGGTCGTAGACGGTGCGCAGCGCGCTCGGGTCCTCGACGATCGCGACCGGCTCGACGCCGTGCAGCGAATCGTTGGACGCTCGCTCGCTGACCTGTCCACCGGCCTCGGCACCCACGTCGCTGCTGCGGAACACGACCTCGTGGCGTCGGTACGGCTGGCCGTCCGGCCCTCGCGTGGAGTTCGCGTTCGCGAGGTTCTGCGCGATCACGTCCATGCGCAGGCGCTCGGCCGCCAGGCCGCTCGCGCTGATGTGCATGCTGTCGAACATGCCCATCTAGCTCACCGCCTTCCGTCCGAGATCACGTACTTGAGGGTCTCGAGCTTCTTCTGCGTCAGCTGCACGAGCGCGTTGTAGCGGATGTTGTTCTCCGCGACGTACGCCATCTCCTGGTCCACGTCGACGCTGTTGCCGTCCACGCGAACCGTGACCGACTTGTCGGTCGACACGCCCGGTCGCATCGCGTCGAGCTGGCTGCGATCGCCGGCGCGAGCCGCGTCCACGGCCTTGGCGAGCGCACCGTCGAAGTCGACGTCGAGGCGCTTGTACCCCGGCGTGTTGACGTTCGCGAGGTTGTTCGCCAGCACTTCCTGACGCTTGCCGGCAGCGCCGAGCGCCAGGTCGAGCGTCTTGAATGTGGTGTCGAACAGTTCCACGCTACGTCTTCCCTCGAATCAGTGCAGGCGCGAGATCGCGCTGCCGCTAGATCGCTTCCTTCATCTCGCCGGACGTTCCTTCGGGCATGAACGCGTCGCTCTCGGCGAACAGGCGTCGCAGGCTCTCGACCACGCGCGGCAGGTCCTTGCGCGGGATCCGGAACTCGGCGAGCGCCGCCTCGTCGGGCTCGGGCTGCTCGATGTCGACGAGCTTGCCCACGCCGAGGTCCACGACCATCCAGTCCGCGAGGTGCGCGACCTGTGCCAGCCCGGGCTGCAGCGTCGCGCTGCTCGGATCGTGGTGGAAGCGGATCGCCTCGCAGTGTGTTGCCGGGAAGCTCCACGCCTCCGCGACCTGCGCCCCGAGCTCGGCGTGCGAGAAGCCGAGCAGCTCCTCCTCCACCTGCTCGTAGCTGACGCCTCGGTCCTGTGCCTGCGACAGCACGCGCAGGAAGTCGTCCTTGCGGTACACCGAGAGGATGATCATGCCCAGGTCGTGCAGCAGGCCGGCGACGAACGCCTTCTCCGGGTGGATGTTGCCGCGCTTGCGTGCGAGCGCTCGCGCTGCCACGCCGACCCCGAGCGAATGCGACCAGATCTCGTGGCGCACCTCGCTCAGCTCGTCGTCGCTCTGGAAGAGCAGGTTCATCGTGGTGGCGGTGATCGCCAGCGACTTGATCGTCGAGAAGCCGAGCAGCACGATCGCCTCGGGCAGTGTCTCGATCCGACGCGCGTATCCGTAGTAGGCGCTGTTGGCCAGCTTCAGGAGCATCGCCACGAGCGACTGGTCCGCGCTGATCAGGCCCGTCAGGTCGTTGACGGACGTGTCGGCGTTGTCGCACGCCTCGATCACGGCCGGCAGCGTCTCGGACATGCTCATCGGCAGATCCCTGACCTCTTCGACGAGCTTGGCGACGGTCGGGTGCATGGTGCTCGGTGCTCCTTCGATCTGATCGGTCATGGCGCTCGCGTCTCCCCTTCCACCCCCGGCAACGAAAACGGGCGACGCCCCTCCCGGGCCGTGAATGGCCAGGTGGTGCGCCGCCGTTCCGTGGCTGGAGCAAATCTCGTGCCAGGGTGCCTGCGGCGGTTGCCGACGCCTCCTGGCGGCTCGCGTCCGGCGAGCCGGGGAGGGCATCGGCACTGCTCACGAGACGCTTGAGCCCCCTCGATCGTGCGCAACGAGATGCAAACGGGGGCGATCGAACCTGAGGATCAGGCGGCTTCGACCTGCTCGAGGTCGTCGTCGTCCCACGACGCGGTCAGGTCATGGATGGCCGACGACGGAGCGACCATGCTGGGTGCACCCGGGGAGATCGACTCCCAGAACAGGCGTGAGCGCACGGCCCGCGCGTGCGCGTCGGGATCGGTCGCGGCGTGCTCGAGCATCGACCATGCCCCCTGCATCGCATCGAGCATGCTCGCGTCGAGCGCGCCGTCCAGGTGCGACATCAGCCGCGTGGTCCGTTCGGCGGGTCCATGGGTATCGTGATGCGGGTCGAAGCTCATGCGCGTCCCATCGGCATCGAATCCGGACTCCTGTAGTGCCTCCTGCTAGCCGAAGACAAGCAGGTTGCAGCAGGATCGCGGGAGGTAAGGTAGCGAGGTGCGGCAAGTCGCAATCGAAAACATCGAACCCGGGATGGTCACGGCCCGACACGTGTACCCCCCAGGCGAGTCCGGCGGCATTCCCCTGCTCGCAGCCGAGGTCCGGATCAGCGAGGTGATCCTCAAGAAGCTGCATCGATCCGGGATCACGTCCCTGATGATCGACGACGAGTTCGGCGAGGGCATCGAGAACAACCCGCCGCTCGACGACGCGACCCGACAGCAGGCGATCGGGGTGCTCAAGGACGCCTATCAGGGGATGGGCAGCGAATCCGGACGGCTCACGCACGAGCAGGTGCAGGCGATGGAAGGCGTGATGTCGCGCATCCTCGTCGAGGTCGCATCGCGCAAGAACCTGCTGCTGTGCCTGAGCGATCTCAACCTGTTCGGCGGCGACAAGATGCAGCGCGCGCTCGACACCTGCGTGATCGGCACGGCGATCGGCCGCGAGTTCTTCAACGAGCACGGCTGGAAGGACTTTCGCGGGCAGCGGCGCGAGGACGGCGTCGAGGACCGCATGGTCAAGCTCGGCGTGGGCCTGCTGCTGCAGGACATCGGCATGCTCGCCGTGCCGGATGCGATCCGCGAGAAGCACGGCGTGCTGACCGCGGACGAGCGCAAGATCATGCAGCAGCATCCGCTGCTTGGGCTCGACCTGCTCGAGGGCGGCGAGCTCTCGCCGCTCTCGAAGGTCGCGATCGCCCAGCACCACGAGCGCTACGACGGTTCCGGCTACCCGCGTGGGATCGCCGGTGACGAGCTGCACGACCATGGCCAGATCGCGGCGCTGGCAGAGGCGTACGTGTCGTTGTGCGACCACGAGGTCGACGACGGCGAGGCATTTCCCCCGCACGAGGCCTACAAGCTGATCGTGCAGTCTCGAGGTCGTCTGTTCCGGCCCGAGATCGTCGATGCGTTCGCTGCCGCGATCGCGCCGTACGGTCCGACCACGTCGGTGCAGCTCAGCGACGGTCGCTACGGGATCGTGGTGCGCAACAACGCGGGCTCCCCGACGGAGCCGGTGGTGCGCGTGACGCACGACCAGCACGGGATGCTCTTCAGCCCTCCGATGGAGGTCGACCTGAGCGCGTCGGGTGGTTCGGTGCGGATCGAGCGTGCGACCGGCGGCCTGCCGGGCGACCGCAACATCGGCCCCGACTGGGACTGACGCTCAGGCGGCGAGGCTCTCGACGTTCATCGCGCCACCGGTGTCGAAGTCGACCTTCACGTGCGAGCGGTCGGCGACGAATCGATGCGTGTAGCCGGGACCGGTCACGACGGTGCCGGCGTAGGCGCGGTCGGCCTCGAGGCTCGCGCCCTTGCCGAGCTGCACGACGGTCTTGGCTCCCGCCGGCGAACCGACCTCGCGCACGTGAACCGTGCCGTGGCTCAGGATCGAGCCACCGCGCAGCACGGCCTCGTACTGCTCTGCAGCCATCCCGCCCCAGGCGACGATCCGCGAGTTGAAGATGCCCTTGCCGGTGAGCGTGACCTGACCGGTCGCTTCCGCCTCGCTCGCCTGCATGTACGCAACGACGAGATCGGCCGGCTGCTCGCAGGCGCGGCGTACGTCGCTGGCGAGCGCCCCTACCTCGACCAGGATCTCCTGGTACTGGTCGGGCGTCAGGTTGTTGTTGGCAGACGTGGCCAGCATTCGGTGCCACCTCGCCGCGCGATCTGCTGCGGCGGCGTGCGCCGGTCCGGCCTCGCGCAGGTCCTCGACCACGGTTGCCAGATCCGGCAGGACCGAGCGATGGATCCGCTCGAGCACGACCTGGATCGAGAGACCGTGCGAGAGCGGCGCGCTCACGACCGGCTCGCCGGTCTGCATCTTGCGCTTCTCCTCCATCTGGACCTTCTTCTCCTGGGCGTCACGAAGCTGTCGAGCCTGTGCTGCGACGGTTCCGAGTGCCCGCGGCAGGTCGAGCACGCGATCCGCGATCGTCGCGGCGACCGCGCGCTCGCCACCGGCGCGCAGGGTGCTCGACATGATCGTGCCGTCGACGCGGATCGAGCCGCCGCTCTCGAGACGGGCGCGATCGACGTTGCCCTCCACGACGATCTCGTCGCGCGCGATCACGGTGCGGCCCTCGCCCACGTCGCCCTCGACACGGACGCTTCCGTTGAAGTCGATGTCGCCGATGATCGGGTCCACGACCTCCACCACCAGCTCGTGCCGTACCTCGACGCGACCGTCGTTGTCGCGCCACGGCGCACCGTCGACGGTGGCGATCGCCATGATGCCCTGCTCGTCGACCGACACGCCCTGGCCAGGCTTGATCTTCGCGTCCTTCACGACCGGAACCGCGAGCTCCTTGTCGGTGACGTCGCGCCCGGGAATGCCGTCACGCTTGCGCACACGTCGAAGCAGTGGCGTCTCCGCGAGCACGCCCGTGTATCGCAGCGCACGGAAGTCGACGAGGTCCTCGAGATACCCGTTTCGACCCTCGACCGGGTCGAGACCGACCGCCACCACGACCTCGTCACCGGGGTTCTCGACGGCCTCGCGGACCTTGTCGGGATCGATGCCGTAGGAGACCTCGGCGTTCTGCAGCTCCGCATTCGCCTCGGAAATCGTCGGCTCGGCGGGTTCGATCCGCTCCTCCTGGACATCGAGGCGCAGCGACGCCGCCGCCATCGCGTCGCGGATCGTGCGGCGCCAGCCAGGCTCGCGCAGCACGCGCAGCGTAGCTTCCATGCGGTCGCGGCTGACCGTCACGACGTAGCGGTTGCGCGCGGGCTCGTTCACGGCCTCGACGTGGAGCTCTGCTCCCGGCGGGACACGGCACGTCGATCCCTCCACCACCTCGCCGAAGAGGCGGGCGCGTACGCTGCCCTGTGGCCACGAGAGCTCGGCGGAGCCGGCAGCACCCGACGATTCGGCGACACGGACAGTGCCGCCGACGACCTCGAGCAGGACCGGATCCTGCGCAGGTGGTTCGATGCCGGAATCCTCGTTCACGCCCCCCGCGTCGGCACCTCTCGATCGGAACTTGAATGGAATTCCTCGCCCGCAGCGCAGGTTTCGGGAGGTGTAGGTCCGACGGACTGCCACACGGCTCCATCGCAATCCGATTCGATCGTCCGACGACCCGAAAACGACGCATCGACGCCAAGTCTTGCAGATCTTCGTGATTGATCTGGAGGTAAACGTTCAGCCTCGATCGCCCGATATACGGGAAAGTGACCCCGGGAGGGACACCATGCGGGACGCATCGTGCCGTAGGGAGGACATCATCGCCGCATTTGAGGATCTGTGTCGCCGACTCGAGGAGCGCCGTGGCGCCCTCTGGTCCGCCTATGGCGAGGCGACGAAGGATCTTCCTGCGAGCATGTATGCCGACGTGGAAGGCGAGTGCTGGTACGTGCTCGAGGCCGGGCTTGCCGGCGTCGACGCGGAACGGCGCATGCTGCAGCGAGACTTCGAGCAGCGCATCGCGATGCTCGACGAGGAAGGGGCAGTGGCCTAGCAGATGGCTGCCGAGGAGAACAGCGACATCGTTGCACGGATCGGGCCGGCCGACATCGGCTCGTCGTCGACCGGTGCGCTCGCGGCTCATCTCGGCAGGGCATGCGGACACGTGCTCGTGGACGCCCGCGTCATCCAGCAGGGCTACCGCTACCACCCCGAGCTCGGCGACGAGATTCCCGCGTTCTTCAACAAGCGGCTCTCGACCGGCTCGACCAACCTCGCGATCACGCTCCAGGCCGGGTTCGATCCGCAGGCCGAGCGCGATGCGCGCGGTCCGTTCACCGGTCACGACGAGTGGGCGATCGACCCCTTCGCGGAGTGCCGGACCACCGCCGATGCGCGCGCGGTGATCGAGGCCGACGACTACCACGCCTCGCTCTGGCTGGCGCGGCTCACCGTCGGCGTGCAGATGTTCGACGTCACCGACGTTGCCGACCCGCTCTTCATCGCGAAGCACCCGAACGAGTTCCGGGCCCTCGCCGAGGAGCTGGTCGCCGTGGGCGTGCTGCAGGGGCACGCCTGCCCCGTCTGCGGCGACGACGACTGACATCCCGGCGAGACGCGATCACGCGATCGTCGAAGGAAAGATTGGCACGGGGCCCGACAGGGGAGTAAACAACGATCATGTGCGGCATCGCCGGATTCAGCTTCAGGAGCACGTGCGCGATCGACGCCCATCAGGCGACGCGCGTGCTGCTGGCCTCGGTCGCCGAGCGCGGCGCCGACGCTGCGGGCTGCGTCTACGAGGATGCCACCGCCGGCCTGGTCGTGAACAAGCAGCCCGGCGGCGCGAGCAGGTTCCTCGAGGACGTCGAGGTCCCGACCCAGGTGCGGCAGCTGCTGCTGCACGTTCGTGACTTCACCAAGGGTCGCCCGTCGCTCATGGCCAACAACCATCCGATCCGGCACGGGTCGGTGGTGGGCGTGCACAACGGCAAGATCTCCAACGACGACGCGGTGTTCCTCAAGCTCGGGCGCGCTCGGTTCGAGCCCGGCATGACCGTCGACAGCGAGGCGATCTTCGCGGCGCTCGACCACGCCGACGATGATCAGGGCTCCGCGCTCGAGCGACTCACCGGCTCGCTCGCCACGTGCTGGTTCGACGAGCGTCGACCCGGCAGCGTGTTTCTCGCACGCGGCTATGGTCGTCCGCTCTGGACCGCGACGACCCGCCACGGCGACGGACTGATCTGGGCATCGACCCTCGAGGCGCTCGAGATCGCCGAGGACTTCCTCGGCATCCAGCTGCACAAGCGCCCGGTTCGGCCCGGCTCGATCCTCGAGGTCCGTGACGCGTCGATCGTCTCGCGTTCGCGCTTCACGGCCGACGCCCGGGCCCAGTGGCTGCTCAATCCGGTCGCGTCGCCCGAGGAGAAGCGCATCGCGCTGGCTCGCCTCGACGAGGTCCGCGACGAGCTGCGCGTCGAGAACGGCGCGCGCATCGCCTGACGGATAGGCTCTCGCGCGCGATGCGCATCCTGCTCGTCACCTACTACTTTCCACCTGCCGGCGGCGGCGGCGTGCAGCGCGTGCTCAGCTGGTGTCGCCACCTCGCGCAGCTCGGCTGCGAGGTCACGGTCGTGGCGCCCGACGAGCCACACTGGGTCGACCACGACACCACGCTCGTGATTCCGAACGGCACGACGGTGCTGCGCACGCCCGACCCGTCACCCGAAGCCGTGATCCCCATGCGCGCGCTCGCGGAGGTCCAGGGCGTTCGTCGACTGCTGCGACGGATCGCACTCCAGCCGCGCAGGTTCGCGGTGCCGGACATCCATCGCAGGTGGCGCGGCCCGGCGCTCGCAGCGATCCGCTCCGAGGCAGCGAGGCGACGACAGGCCGGCGAGCCCGGCTGGGACGTGGTGATCTCCTCCTCGCCACCGGAGACCACGCACGTGATCGCCCACGACGCCTCGAAGGAGCTCGGCATCCCGTGGGTGGCCGACTACCGCGACTCGTGGCTCGACCTGCCCCACCTGCGCATGGACAGCGCGCTCGTGCGTGCCAAGCACCGACGCAACGTGCGCCTCGCAACCCGACTCATGCACGACGCCGCCGCGGCGACCACCGTGAGCGAGCCGCTCGCCCAAGACCTGCGCACGCGCCACCCCCACCTGGACGTGCACGTGCTCGAGAACGGCATCGAGCCGACAGATGTGTCTCGCGCGCACGCGCGCGCGAGCGGGTTCCGCGACTCCGGGAAGTTCGTGGTGACGTACACGGGCAACTTCTTCGGCCAGCAGAGCGCGAGTCGGATCATCGAGGCGATCGAGGATGCGACAAGCCGCTTCCCGGCCCTGCGCGACGACCTGCTCGTGAAGTTCGTCGGCGGGCTCAAGCCGCACGAGCTCGCGCGGGCCACGAGCGGCGCGCTCGGAGCCGTGGTCGAGCACGAGCCGTTCCTGCGCCACGACGATGTCCTTGCGACGCAGAAGGCGGCAGACCTGCTGCTGTTCTACGTTGCGCCGGGCCGTGGCAGTCGTGGCGTGTACACCGGCAAGGTCTTCGAGTACGTGATGTCGCGTCGCCCCGTGCTGGCGCAGTCACCCGACGACAACGTCGCCACCGAACTGCTTCGCCGGTCGGGCCAGCTCGCTGCCGGCGGCGGGGCCCACGTCGACTCGGGTGACGAATTCGACCAGGATGGCGAGCTCACCGCCGACGCGCTCGTTCGGGCCTGGCAGCTCTGGATCGATGCCGGCGGCCGCGACGGCGGGCAGGTTCCCGACATCGACGTTCCCGCCGACGTGCTGGCCTCGATCGACCGCGCGACCACGGCGCGACGGCTGCACGAGCTGCTCCAGGTCGTCGTCGCCCGGTAGAAGAAGACGAGGGCCCCGCCGAAGCGGAGCCCTCGAAGTGAATCGCTGGTGACGCGTGTCACTCGTCGGTCGAGGTGGTCGCCATGGCGCCCTCCTCCAGCTCGATCAGCTCGCCGTCGTCGTCGATCCCGAGGCCGCGCTCGGCGAGGCGCTCGCGGATCAGGAACTGGAACGTCGACCACGCACCGCGGCGCGCGTCGAACATGCGGTACACCTGCCACTCGGTGAGCATGTTCATGTCGGTCTTGCGAGCCGCTGCCCAGTCGCTGAACTTCGGCAGGCGTCCGATTCGGACCGCGAGGAACACGCCCTGGTCGATGGCGCGCTCGAGGCGCTCCTCGCCGATGGCGACGTCGAAGCCGGCCTCCTTGAGCGCGTTGTTGAGCGAGCCGAAGGTGTGCCAGTAGAGGCTCTTGCTGGGCATGGTGCCCTTGCGCGCCTCGATGTCCTTGGCGGTCGGGATGCGGCCGAGCTCGTCGCCGAGTCGGCGAAGCAGCATGAGCAGCTCCTCGCGGCTCGCGAAGCGGCGCGGCACGAGGCCGGCCTTGCGCTTGGCGGCGTTCCACGAGCCGAAGTGCTCGATCACGGTCTGCGGGTGGACGGTCGTCTCCGGGTCCGCCTCGAACTCGCGCATGGTCGGCGACTTGCCGATCCGCTTCGCGCACTCGGTCAGCTCGCGCAGGATGTGCTCGTCGCTGTAGCGCTTGCGCATTCCCGCCTGGAACTGCTTGAGCTTTTCGGGGTCGATGCTGTCGATGACCCGGTAGATCGTCTTGTTTCGCATGTGCGTCCTGGCCTCCGAGCCGGCGGGCGGTTGACGATCGCAGGGGCGCGATCGCTCCGACACCGTCGCTTGGGGTCGTCTCGTGTGTGCTGCAGGAGGGACGATTCGACGTCGTGCAGCGTGACGACCTGTCGAGGTGGAATGTGCCACCCCGCGACAAGCGTCAAACCTCGGCTTGCAACCGCGACCTCGGGCAACGTCCCTGACCCGATACAGCCAAACTAACATGGAAAACCGTTTGCAAGCAAGACTACATTTCTCAATCGAACGCCAAGCAGGCACATCACCGGATTCCTGACGCAATGACGGTAGGCTTTCGGGTGCAATGCCGTCCTCTGCTCCCATCAACGCTCCGCGCCGACGGATCGGCCTCCCCCTCGTGATTGCCGGACCGATCGCGAAGCTCGCGCGTCGCGTGTCGCGGATGATCGGGCGCGAAGGTGCCGCGCTGCCCGGTCGCGTGCTGCTTGCGCTGTCGCCGCAGGCGCTCGAGGTGCTGGCACGCCGCGGGCGTCGACGCGGACGCAGGATCGTGCTGGTGAGCGCGACGAACGGCAAGACGACGACCACTGCGATGCTCGCGGAGATGCTCGCTGCTGCTGGTCACGACGTGGTGCACAACGTGACCGGTGCGAACCTGCGCTCCGGGCTCGCGACCACGCTGCTGCAGGCCGGGCGACGTGGCGACGTGTGCGTGCTCGAGACGGACGAGGCGACGCTTCCGCGCGTTGCACCCGACCTGCGTCCGGACGTGATCGTGCTGGGCAACCTGTTCCGCGACCAGCTCGATCGCTTCGGCGAGCTCGAGGTGCTCGCCGATCGCTGGCGTGACACGCTCGATGCGCTCGATCCGGACGATCACACCATGGTCGTGTACAACGCCGACGATCCGCTGATCGCCGCGACGGTCGAGGACCTCGCGGTGGAGCGGCGGTTCATGTCGACTGCATTCGGCATCGATTCACCGGACGCAGGCCAGGAGGGGCTCCCGCACGCGGCCGACTCGCGATTCTGCAGGCGCTGCGGCCATGCGCTCGACTACGCGGTGTCGTACGTCGGACACCTGGGTTCATGGTCGTGCCCGTCGTGTGGCGCGCGCCCTGCGCGGGCCACCACGAGTGCGCTCGACATCGAGCTGGACGGGCTCGCGGCGACCACGATGGCGGTGCGCTTCGACGACGGGTCCGACGGCGAGATCCTGGTTCGACTGCCGATCCCGGGGCTGTACAACGTCTACAACGCGATCGCGGCGATGGCGGCGGCCCGCGTGCTCGGCGTCGAGGCGGAGACGATGCGCGAGTCGATCGCAGCGGCGGCGCCGGCATTCGGTCGGTTCGAGCGGATCCCCGTGCCGGGACCGCACGGCGAGCATGGCACGATCACATTGCTGCTCGTGAAGAACCCGACGGGCCTGAACGAGGTCGTGCGCACGCTCGTGGCGAGCGGCGTGGACCTCACGGCGACGCTGTTCGCGCTCAACGACGGCATTGCGGACGGGCGTGACACGAGCTGGGTGTGGGATGCGGACGTCGAGCCGCTGCTGGAGCGGGCGGGTGCGATGGTCGTGACCGGCACGCGCGCCGCCGAGTTCGGGCTGCGGGCGATCTACGGCGGCCTCGATCCGGCGGGCGTGATCTACGAGCCCGATCTCGAGCAGGCGATGTACCGCGTACTTGAGCGCGCCCGCGAGTTCACCGAGCACGGCCATGCGTACGCGCTCGTCACGTACACGGCGATGCTCGAGATGCGCGCGGCGATCGCGGCGCAGGGCTGGACGCGCTCGTACTGGGCGAACGAGCCGAGGAAGCGGAGCAGGCGATGAGCGACGAGATCGAGTACGCGTCGTCGTCGCCCGTGTCGGTCGGATCGCGCCCGCGAATCCGGCTGCTCCACCTGTACGACCGGTATCTGAACATCTACGCGGACCGCGGCAACATCCAGCTGCTGCGGATGCGGGCGGCCTGGCGCGGGATCGACGTGGACGTCCGTGGCCTCGAGCCCGGCGAGCGGTTCGAGCCGGGCGAGTTCGACCTGCTCTACGTGGGCGGCGGCCAGGACCGGGACCAGCAGATGATCGCCGAGCACATGAGCGGCGACAACGGCGCCGCGATCCGCGCGGCTGTCGAGGAAGGCACCGCGCTGCTCGCGGTCTGCGGCGGCTACCAGCTGCTCGGAAGCGGCTACCTGGACACGACGGGCACGCACCAGCCGGGCGTGGGTCTCTTCGACCTCTCGACCGAGGCGGGTGACACTCGGCTGATCGGCAACGTGTCGATCAGGGCGGAGCTGCCGTCGATCGGCGCACGGGCCGGCGTGTCCACGACGGTAGCCGGTTTCGAGAACCACGCGGGCCGAACGAAGCTCGGGGCGAACGCACGGCCGCTCGGCAAGGTCGTGCACGGCAACGGCAACGACGGCAGCTCAGGCTTCGAGGGGTGCCGTCTCCACCACGCGGTGGGCACGTACCTGCACGGGCCGCTGCTGCCGCGCAATCCCGAGCTCGCCGACTGGCTGCTGGCCGCGGCGTTGGCCCACGCGCACGGGATCGAGGCAGCGACTCTCGTCGATGCGGTCGACACGGTTCCTCGTCCGGTCGTGGAGCTCGAGAAGCGCGCGCTCGCCGCGTCGGTCGCGCGCGCCAAGGCCGAGTAGCCTGGTCAGGGGGCCCAGAGGCTGCCGAAGTACTGGAAGTCGCCGCCGGGCTGGTAGCCCTTGAGATATCCGCCGATCGGCGGGTGCAGCGGCAGCTTGAGGATCTCGTCGCGTGCGACCCAGCGGATCTCCTGGACCGCGCGGTCCTGCACGTCGGGCCGGCGGCCGATCGGGATCTTCGTCTCGTCGGGGACGTCGACGCGGAACACGACGTGGATCACGTGTCGTCCGCTCGCGTGGCTCTCCGGGGCGATCGACTCGACGAGCGCGCACGGCTCGGCGACGGAGACCTGGCGACAGTCGAGCTCCTCCGCGAGCTCGCGTGCGAGCGCGACGGTGAGCGACTCGCCGGGATCCACGCCACCGCCAGGGAGCATCCAGCGCGGGTGCCCGGGCTTGCCCTGGCGAACCAGCAGGAGGCGCTGCTCGTGCCAGATCATGCCGCTGACTCGGACGCGTGGCCTGCGATGTCCCATCAGCCGAACCCGCCGGTCGATCCGAACCCTGCGGCGTCGCGGCGCGCGGGGGACAGGTCGTCGACCTCCTCCACCGCCCCGAGCAGCACCGGTACGAGCACGAGCTGCGCGATCCGATCGCCCGGCTCGATCGTGAACGGCTCGTGCGGGTCGGTGTTGTGGAGCACCACCCGAACCTCGCCGCGGTACCCGGAGTCGACGACTCCCGGGCCGTTCACCACGCCGATCCCGTGCCGCGCCGCCAGCCCCGAGCGAGGACAGACCAGCCCGGCCCATCCTTCGGGAACCTCCACGGCGATGCCGGTGCCGACCGTGGCCCTGCCACCGCCGGGCGCCAGCTCGGCCCGCTCGACCGCGACCAGGTCGAGCCCCGCGTCGTCGTGATGCGATCGCGCAGGAAGCACGGCGTCGTCGCGAAGGCGACGCACCCGGAGCGACGCGCTCACGCGTGGACCTCCGTGGCTGCTCCCGGCTCGTCGACCCGGTACTGCGCGATGCGCGAAACCAGGCGCTTGGGCAGGTGCGCGCTCGCGTGGATGCCGTCTTCCTCGTCGCTGCGCTCGACCGGCGCTCCAGCCTCGTAGAGCTCGTTCAGCACGCCTGCGTTTGCATAGGGGACGAGCAGCTCGACCCGCTCCCACCGACTTGCGAACTCGTCGGCGATGCGGTCCATGAGCCCGTCGAGGTTCAGCTGTTCGCGCGCAGACACGAGGACGGCGGTGGGGTGTCGCCGCGCGAGCAGCTGCTGCTCGTGCTCGTCGAGCCGGTCGACCTTGTTCAGCGCGAGCACGGTCGGCAGGTCCCCGGCACCGACCTGTGCGAGCACGTCGCGCACTGCCTCGAGGTGCCGCTGCAGGTGTTCCTCGTCCTGCGATCCGTCGGCGACGAGCACCACGAGGTCAGCCAGGACGGTCTCCTCCAGAGTCGATGCGAAGGCGTCGACGAGCTGATGCGGGAGGCGCTCGATGAATCCGACGGTGTCGGTGACGAGGTATCGACGACCGCCACGCTCGAAGGCGCGGGTCGTGGGATCGAGCGTCTCGAACAGCCGGTTCGCCATGCTCACGTCGGACCCGGTGAGCGCGTTGAGCAGAGTCGACTTGCCGGCGTTGGTGTAGC
>JAGQUL010000093.1:0-22365 GCA_020438525.1 Thermoleophilia bacterium
CGCGATCGATCCGGCGCGCGGTGGGGAGCGACGGGGGCGGTGCCGCGGTAGCGGCACCGCCCCCGCTGCGTTGCGGCGACCCGGCGTGCTACCGTCCACGAGCCGGTGAACACGCTCGACCTCCTCATCCTCGCCATCGTCCTGGCGCTCGCGGCCATCGGCTACGTCCAGGGATTCATCGTCGGTGCGGCATCGCTCTTCGGTCTCGTGCTCGGCGGGCTCGTCGGCACGCGCGTCGTGCGCATCATGCTCGAGAAGGGTGCGTCCAGCCCGACCGCTGCGCAGTGGGCGCCGGTGATCGGGCTCGGCGTGGGCCTCGCGATCACGCTCGTCGGCGCCATGGCGATGCAGGACATCGGCGCGCGCCTGCGCAGCCGCGTCGAGCACCCCGAGCGATCGCTCGTGCTCGACCACCTGCTCGGCGCGCTGCTGATGGCAGCCGTCGGGTTGCTGATCGCCTGGTTCGCGGCCGCGGCGGCGATCGGCGTTCCCCAGCTTCGCGAGCTGCGCCCGCAGATCATCGAGTCGAGGCTCGTCAGCAGGCTCAACGCCGTGCTGCCCGACGCCGGGCCGATGCTCGGCGCGATCGCCGCCTACGACCCGTTCCCGAAGTTCGACGGCGGCGCGATCGATACCCCCGCCCCCGACGCGAAGCTCCCGAACGATCCCGAGGTGCGCGCCGCAAGCCGTGCGGTGGTGCGCGTCGTGGGCAGCGCATGCGGCTACCGCGTCACCGGCAGCGGCTGGGTCGCCGCCGACGGCTACATCGTCACCAACGCACACGTCGTGGCCGGCCAGTCCGACACCCACGTCGAGCCGACCGGCACCGACCGCAGCCTGAGGGCCGACGTCGTGTCGTTCGACTCGCGCAACGACGTCGCGGTCCTGCGCGTGAACGACCTCGGCATCACCCCGCTGCGCGCGCTGGCGGCACCGGCCGAAGGCACCGCCGGCGTGATCCTCGGCTACCCCGAAAACCGCGGCTTCACCAGCACCGCCGCGCGCTTCTCCGACGAGCGCACCGTGCGCGCGCAGGACATCTACAGCCGCGGCGACTTCGAGCGCGACGTGACCAGCTTCCGCGGGCTCGTTCGCCACGGCAACTCCGGCGGCCCCGTCGTGGACGGCGACGGGCACGTGATCACCACCGTCTTCGCGGCGACCGTCGGCGAGAAGGTCGAGGGCGGCTACGGCGTGCCCAACACGCTCGCCGCAGCGGCGCTCAAGGGCGCGGTCGAGGTGCCGAGCGACCGCGTCGTGTCGACCGGCAGCTGTGTGTCGTAGTTCGTCGCCGCGGCCGTCGTCGTCGCCCTGCTTCGAATAGGGTCGACGACGACCAGCGAGTGCGACACGAAAGGCGGCGCGGCGCATGCAGCCCGAGCTCATCCACACCTGCTACCGGATCGGGGACATCGAGCGGTCCGTGAAGTTCTACGAGGCGCTCGGCTTCGAGCAGCGTCGCCAGATGACGCTCAAGGACGGAGCGATCAACACCTTCATGGGCCTGCCCGGCGACGGCGACCGGCTCGAGCTGACGTGGAACCCGGGCGTCGAATCCTACGAGCTCGGCACCGGCTACAACCACGTCGCGATCACGACCCCCGACATCCATGCCACCCTCGCCGCGCTTGCCGAGCAGGGCATCGACCCCGAGAAGCCGCCGTACCAGGTGCGCGAGGGCGGCTCGCTCCTGTGCTTCGTGCGCGACCCGGATGGCTACCGGATCGAGTTGATCGAGCGGGCGTAATCCGGATTCGAATCCGATTTTCGCGCTGCGCCGAGTCGTTGCGCCGATGCGTTGCGTGGCTGCGCGAGAAGCCCGGTTGATCGTGGATCGGCGCCACGTTGTCGTCGTGCGTCGCATCGACCATGCAGCGCTGACACTCATCGAGCTGTCGTCGACCGGGGCGATCGCGTCCATCCGCGGGTGCACCGCCGGAGGTGGTACAGGTCGGCGTAGCAGCGAGCGCGAGCGGCGATCGGCGAGTCGTCGAGTCCCAGTGCCTCGAGCATCGAGTTCCCGAAGTGGTGGGCGAGCACGCCGTAGTCGATCGCAGGATCACCGAGGCAGACGCCGCCAAAGTCGATCACCGACGCTCGGTGGTCGTCGGCGACGATGTTGTCGGGCTTGAGGTCCACGTGAACGAGCGAGTGCGGCGCGGCGCCCTGCGACCAGGCGTGTTCGAATCGCGTCGCGAGACCGTCCGGGTCGAATCCCAGCGGTGCTCGGGGCGGCACGTCGGCGCAGCGGGCGATCGATGTCAGCACCCACTCGGCGTCGAGCAGTTCCGGATCGTCGGGGAGCGTCTGCGGGTCGATCGCGTGCAGGGCATCGAGCACGCAGCGAACGTCAGCGGCGATCCTGCGTCGATGCTGGTCAGGGAGCGAGCGCCACTTCGCAGCCGTGAGCGGGCTGCCGACGATGTACTCGTACACGATGCCGTGGTGCAGCGAGCCGAGCGGTCGAGGCACTCGGCACCGCGCAGGCATGGCCGCGAGCACGGCCACCTCGTTTGCATGGTAGCTCCGAGCATCGGCAGTTCGTGCCGTGCGCACGATCCATCGGCCGTCCACCAGCGCGATCGCGTTGTCCTGGCCTGGAGTCGGGCGTTCCACGCGAACGTGAGCCTCGTCGTGCAGGACCAGCGAGAGCAGTTCGCGTTCGGAGGATGTCAGGGCATGATTGGAGGTGGCCATGTCGTGGCATGAGCGTACTGCACTGACGCCCGAGGACCAGCCGATGCATCGCCAACTGACGTCGACCGTCTCATGAGCGCACACGACCGATCACGGATGCAGGTTGCGCTCGAGGCAGCCCGCAGCTCCCTCGAGCGGGGTGACCTGCCGATCGGCGCTGCGATCTACGTCGACGGCGAGCTCGTCGCGACCGGCAGCAACGCGATCGCGAGCCGCCGCGACGAGAGCCATCACGCCGAGATGGATGCGATCTCGAAGTGCGCGCCGACGCTCTTCGACAACAAGCGCGGCGGCCTTGTCGAGCTCTACACCACGATGGAGCCCTGTCTGATGTGCGCAGGTGCGATCGCTCACTTCCGCATCGATCGCGTCGTGTATGCGCTGACCGATCCCCACGCAGGCGTGCGCGACATGCTGGTCGGGCATCGCTACTACGACGGTCGAGGAACGAGCTACGACGGCGGGATCGGCGACTTCGAGGCGTGGCAGCTGCTCGAGCAGTACGCCGCACAGGTGAACGAACGTGCGCACATCCTGGAGCTCATCCAGCCACCGGCGTCGCCGCGTTCCTGAACGACCTTGCGTGAACCTGTCGCGCACGCCGATTCGAAGCTGGCGGCGCCGGACAGGATCCGTTCGTGACGATCGACGACGACGACCAGCTCGAACGCCTCCGCGCCGCGGGACTCGTGGTGCGTGCCGCACTCGACGCGATGGAGGCCGCCTGCGAGCCCGGAATCACCACCGCCGAGCTCGACGCGATCGGGCGTGCAGTCGGCGACGCGGCGGGTGCCCGTTCCGCTCCGCAGCTCGCCTACGACTTCCCCGGCTGGTCATGCATCAGCGTGAACCACGAGGCGGTGCACGGCATCCCCGGCCTGCGCGTGGTGGAAGCGGGCGATCTCGTGAAGATCGATGTCACGGCCGAGCTCGACGGCTACATGGCCGATGCCTGCATCACCGTGGCGGTACCACCGGTGTCCGACCGCATGCGGCTGCTGCACGACACGGCGCAGCGCGCGCTCGACCTGGCGATCGCCCAGGTCGTGCACGATGCACCGATCAACGAGATCGGACGCGCGATCGAGACCGAGGTCCGCGACCGCGGCCTGCGGGTCATGCGCGAGCTGGGCGGCCACGGGATCGGGCGGGTGCTCCACGAGGCGCCGCGGGTGGAGAGCTGGTACGACCCGCGAGATTCCACCCGCATGCACGACGGCATGGTGTTCACCATCGAGCCGATCATCAGCGAGTCGAGCGAGCGCACGGTGACCGAGCCCGACGGCTGGACCCTGGTCACGCACGACGGCAGCTGGGCCGCGCAGTTCGAGCACACGCTCGTCGTCAACGGCGACGAGCCGATCGTGCTCACCGCCTGACGCGCTGCAGGCTCAGCCCTTCGTGGGCGGCGTTGCAGCCGTCTCGGTGATCGTGACGTCCTTCACGAAGATCGGCTCGGCCGGCTTCGACTGCTCGCCCTGGCCGTTGTCGATGACCTTCCGCGCGTTGATCTTGGCGAGCACGTCCTGACCCGACGTGACGTAGCCGAAGATGCTGTAGGTCTTGGGCAGCGGCTGGTCGCCGAGCATCACGAAGAACTGGCTGCCGCCGCTGTCGGGCGCGCCGGTGTTGGCCATCGCGAGCACACCGGTGCGGTAGTCGAGGCCCTCGGGCACCGGATCGTCCTGGATGTTGTAGCCGGGGCCGCCCATGCCGGTGCCGGGCGGGTCGCCGCTCTGCATCATGAAGCCGGGGATCATGCGGTGGATCGGCACGTCCTTGTAGAAGCCCTGCTTCGAGAGGAACACGAAGTTGTTGACCGCGTTCGGTGCCGCGCCGGGCAGCAGCTGCACGCCGAGCACGCCATCGGTGGTGGCGATGCTGGCGGTGTAGTTCGTCGCCGGCTTGAGCGTGATCGGCGGCGGCGCGTCCCACTGCTTCGGGGTCGCTGCGGGTGCGGGCTTGGGCGTGGCCGCGGCTGCGGCGGCTGGTGCGGCAAGGTTCATGCACCTGACCGTCGCATGCGCGTGGTGCCGGATCGATGCGGAGGCGCATCGATGGCCGTCTCGTCCGTGCGGCATGGCCGCACGCGGCGGCGTGACCGATCGGCGCCGATCAGGCCTCCTGCAGGACCAGTCGCTCGCCCGGATCCTCGCTGTGCTCCACGCCGAAGTCGAGGTCGTAGAGCCGCTCGATCTCGCCGAGCTCGTCGGCGTCGAGATCCTCGATGTCCATCGCGCCGGCGAACTCCCGCAGCTGCTCGTGCGTCAGGATGTTCGGCTGCGCCGACGCGTTCTGCGGATCGGACATGATCCACTTCAGCGCGAGCTGGCCCATCGTCGCACCCTCGCGGTCCTCGAGCAGGAACCGAAGCGCCTCCAGCTTCTGCAGGCCCTCGACCAGCCAGGTGCTGCGACGATGCGAGCGGTGGTCGCTGGCCGGGAAGCGCGTGTCGAGCGTGTAGCCGTCCTCGAGCAGGCCGGAGGAGTGCGGCACGCGCACGAGCATCGGCACGTCCTTCTCGCTCGCCGCGTTGATGAACGCGCGACCGGGATCCTGCTCCAGCATGTTGTAGATGTGGTGGAAGAAGTCGATGTCGCGGTTCTCGAGCGCGAACAGGCCCTCGTCCTTCCAGCCGATAGCCGGGCCGATCGACGGACCGATCGCCTTCACGACGCCCTGCTTGCGCAGGTCGTACAGCAGCTCCCACAGCGCATCGTCGTGCATCGCATCCATGCGCGGGTTGTGCAGCTGCCAGACATCGATCGAGTCGGTGCCGAGCGCCTCGAGGCTGCGCTCGAGCGATCGCATGACGTTGTCCTTGGACCAGTCGTGCGGGCGCTCGCTCTGGCCGCCGTGCTTCGTGCCCCGCGCCGCGTCGAAGTCGTAGCCGAACGTGGTGCCGATCACGACCTGGTCGCGCACGTCTGCGAGCGCGTCGCGCACGAGCGTCTCGCCGTAGTTGTCGGTTCCGTAGACGTTGCCGGTGTTGAAGAACGTGATGCCGAGGTCGTAGGCCTCGCGGATCATCGCGGTGGCCTCGTCCTTGGTGAACGAGCCCCACCAGCCTGCGGCGATCGTCCACACGCCGAATCCGATTTCGCTGACCTCGACGCCTGTGTCGCGGAGGGGGCGCTGTGCGATGGGCATGAAACTGCTCCTGGGGCGGGGATGTGCGGCTCGCGGCCGATGCTTCGTGTCGCGCACGCGCGAGGTGCGCGCGGAGCGAGCATAACAACGCGCCAGATTCGGAAGATCAGTGGTTTTCCGCAGAGTCTGCGTTCGGGACGGTGCATGAATCGGCTTGGAACGGCGGGAGCGGGGGTACGAATTCGGCACATCCGGCATGCAGTGGTGCATCGCACGCGCGTGCAGCGCTGCTATCCTGAGTCGTGATAGCCACATGGACGAAGATCCGTCGAGTACAACGAGCGCGCCGCGAGGCGTGACACCTGACCGCCCGGCGTCGCTCTGCGACCTCTTGGGCGTGCCCGCCGACGGAGGCCTGAGTGGCTGAATTCTCCCCGGCGTCGCTCGTCGCCGTCATCGTGCTGATCGCCCTGAACGGCTTCTTCGTGGCTGCCGAGTTCGCGCTCGTGAGCGTGCGGCGCACCCGCATCCAGGAACTGTCGGACGAGGGGTCGCGCCGCGCATCGATGGTCAAGGCAGCGCTCGACGACATCAACCAGTACGTCTCGACCGCGCAGGTGGGCATCACGATCTGCTCGCTCAGCATCGGTTTCCTCGGCGAGCCCGCGGTCGCTGCGCTGCTCGAGCCGAGCCTCGGCAGCGTGCTCTCGGGCCAGGCGCTGCACGTGGTCTCGTTCGTGCTGACCCTGACGATCCTCACCTACTTCCACGTGGTGCTCGGCGAGGTCGCGCCGAAGAACATGGCGCTGCAGAAGGCGGAGCGCATCGCGCTGTTTGCGATCCCGATGATCAGCTTCCTGCGGCGTGCGTTCTCACCGCTCGTGTGGGTGTTCAACGGCACCGCCGATGCCGTGCTGCGCATGCTGCGGATCGAACCCGCTCCGGGCATGCACATGATCCACTCGGAAGAGGAGCTGAAGATGCTCGTCTCCCAGTCGCAGAAGGGTGGAGTGCTCGAGGACACCGAGCAGGAGATGCTCTACAACGTCTTCGATTTCGCCGACACCGACGTGGCGCAGGTGATGGTGCCACGCCCCGACGTGGTCGGGTTCCCCGTCGACATGGATCCGGCCGAGCTGCTCACGGCGGTGGCGAACCAGCCGTTCACGCGCTACCCGATCTACCGCGGATCGATGGACGACGTGCTCGGCATCCTGCACATCCGTGACCTGTTCACCGCGGCCGAGCAGCAGGGCAAGGAACACGTGCGCGTGGAGAGCCTGCTGCGCCCCGCGCACGTGGTTCCCGAGAGCAAGTCGCTCGCGGGCCTGCTTGCGGACTTCCGCCGCTCCAAGAGTCACATGGCGCTCGTGATCGACGAGTACGGATCGCTCGCGGGCGTCGCGACCCTCGAGGACCTGATCGAGGAGATCGTCGGCGAGATCGACGACGAGCACGATCGCCCGGAGCGGCCGCTCGAGGTGATCGGCGAAGGACACGTCCGCGTCGACGGCAAGTTCCTCGTCGAGGAGCTCAACGACCGGTTCGACCTCGCGCTGCCGAGCGACGACTACAACACGATCGGCGGCGTGGTGTTCGGCCTGCTCGGCCAGGCACCGCACGAGGGCGACGTGGTGCGCCTGGGCAACCTCCGCATGGAGGTCGTGGAGACCGACGGGCCGCGCATCGTGCACGTCGACCTGATCATGCGCGCCGACTCGGGCAGCGGCGACGACGGATCACGCGAGCCGACGGTCGAGGGCGAGAACCTCGGCGACGTAAGCGGCCTCGATCACGGCGACGACTCGCCCGCGACCGACGGCGATCTGGACCTGATCCCGGGGCATGACACGCGCTCCACCGGAGGCGGCGGCCCCGACCGCTGATCGCGCGGGTCAGGCAGCCGCGGCAGCGTCGTCGTCGGACGCCGCGACGTCGTCGCGTCGGACCGCACCCATCGGGTTGACGATCTCGATGCCCTCGTCCTCGCCGTACTCGATGCCCTCGCCGATGCACCACTGCTCGATCACGTCGAGGAACACGGAGACGACCGCGGGGTCGAACTGCGTTCCCGCGTTCTCGGTGATGATGCGTCGTGCGAACGCGTGCGGCTGACCCTTGCGGTAGGGACGATCGCTCGTGATCGCGTGGTAGGCGTCGCAGACGAAGATGATCCGGCTCGCGAGCGGGATCTGCTCGCCGCTGATCCCGTCCGGGTGGCCGCGACCGTCCCAGCGCTCGTGCTCGTGGCGAACGATCGGCGCCACGTTCTCCAGGAAGCCGATCGGCTTCAGGATCCGCTCGCCCACGACGGTGTGCGACTTCATCACCTCGAACTCCTCGTCGGTGAGGCGTCCGGGCTTGTTGAGGATGTCGTCGGGCACGGCGACCTTGCCGATGTCGTGCAGGATCGCGCCGAGCTCCAGGTCGCGGAGCTGGTCCTCGTCCATGCCGAGCCGGCGGCCGGTCTCCATCGCCCACTCGGCGACAACGTCGGAGTGGTCGGCGGTGTACTGGTCGCGCGCCTCGAGCGCGTGGACGAGCGCCTGGATCGTGTCCTTGTAGTTGCGCTCGATGCGGGTGGTCGCCTCGATCGCGACCAGACACGCGGCAGTGTGCTCGCAGATCGACGCGAGCAGCTGCTGGTCGTCGGCCTCCTGCTCCGGCGTGACGCTGTCGGGCTGCTCGGCATAGAGCACCGCGTGGATGCGCTCGCCGCTTGCGAGCGGGATCGCGTGGCAGGTGCGGTCGTGGCGCTCGATGCGGCTCGCGCGGCGCCGATGCATCGCGGTCGACGCGAGCGACTGTTCGCGAGTGGCGGTTCGTCGTCCCTGTGCGCCGCTGCTTGCCAGCTCACGCAGGTCGGGGTCGTACACGGCGACACGGGTGAAGCCGAAGAGCGCACCGATGCCGAGCGCCACCGCCTCGTACAGGTCGTCGCGCGTCTGGCAGCCGGTCACGGTGCGGGCCAGCGTGTTCGCGGTGGCGAGGCGGCTGGCGCGGACGTGTTCGCGGGCGAAGAGCTGTGCATTCTCGAGCGCGACCGACACCGCGGGCGCAAGCGCGCGCAGCAGCTCCACGACACGCGGCTCGTCGTCGGTGAACTCGCAGTCGTCGAGGTCGGACGGCAGCCCCGCGAGCAGCACGCCGGTCGTGCGCTCGCCGACGCGCAGCTGCACGCCCCAGAGCGACGTGGCGTCGAGATCCTCGTTCGCCGCCAGCGCACCGAGCCCGAGCGCGGCACACGTTCGCAGCGTCGGGCGGGACAGCTTGACGGGATCGACCTGCTCGAACGCCTTCGACACGAGGTCGGCTTCCGGCTCGGTCGCGACACGGACCGTGCCGTCGCTCGGCGGCGTGACGATCGGCACTGTGAGTCGGCCTGTGGAGTCGACGGGCAGCACCGCAACGGCGCCCTCGCCGACCATGTCGAACACGAGCTGTTCGACCGCGGCGCGCAGCGACGGAACGTCGCGCTCGTCGGTCAGCTCCGCCAGCACGCGGTTCTGCACGCGCATCGACATCGCCGCGTCCTGTGCGGCGCGGTGCAGCTCGGCCTTCTCGATCGCGGCGGCGACCTGCTGCGCGAAGATCGTCATCGCCTCGTGCTCGTGCGGCTCGGGCGTTCGCTCGGGCACCACGGTGATCGCACCGAGCGTTCGCTCGCCCACGATCAGGGCGTGCACGCCCACTTCGGTTCCATCGATCGAGAAGAGCAGCCGGCGCCACTCGCCGCCCACGCCGCTGCCGAGCTCGTCCGGGCGCAGCGTCTGCGCGAGGCCTGCTCGGGCGATGCGCATCAACGCCGCCGGCATGGTCGCTGGTGCGGTGTCTCCAGCGCCCGCGCTCGCCAGGTGCACGGGTCGGCGCCCGTCGAAGCGCCACACGTCCGCACGACGCGCGCCCATGAAGCGCACGAGCGCATCGGCCGCGTTGCGCGGCACGAGCGTCGGATCGAGCGCCGACGTGGCGGCACTCGTTGCACGGCTGACCGCTCGCAGGAGCGCGTCACCGCGCGCAGGTCCATCTGGGCGTCCGGGGGACATGCACGTCGTATCGGTTCGAACTTCCGCAAACTTGAACACGTTTCTCGTCTGGTGAAGAGCTGCTCACCGCGGCGCATCGCCGCCGCTACGTCCATCGAACGAAATCCGGATGGTCCGACAGCGTCGGAATTGGCCGTGCGCACGCGACGGGCGCGAAGGCGGCCCCGAACGGGTAGGGAGACACGCATGCGAGATCGTGCATTCAAGGGTGGAAGCATCCCTGCCGATAGGAGTGATCGTGAACTGCATCGCGATCACCCGCGTGCGGACGCGCCCACTGCGCGAACGCGTCGACCCCTGGCTGCTTGCGGTCGCGATCGTGCTGGCCGCGATCGTGACGTGGCTGATGGTGCCGCTCGCGACGGGCGCGATCCCCGACGTGACGAACGACACCCGGATCCAGGTCACGGTTCCGATCGCCACCGCGGTGACTCCTGGCTGGACCACCGGCGATCCGAACGTGCGCCTGCCCAACCTGTCGTTCCCCGGCGAGCCGCGCGACGTGACGAGCGCAGGCTGGAAGATGTCGACGAACTGGTCGAACGGCTACGAGGTGCGTATCCGCTCGACCACCGACCCGGCGCTTCGCGGCAGCAACTCGGTCGACGGCGACGGCGCGCGCTCTTCGTTCATGGACTTCACGACCGGCGACTGCCCGTGCCCGTGGACCGGGAAAGGCTTCCAGCGCGGCGTGTTCGGCTACTCGGTGAGCGTCTCCGCCACCAACGGCGCGACGGTGCTCGACACAGGAAAGTGGGGCACCGACACGAACCGCCGCTGGCGCGGCTTCTCGCGCGAGTCGTTCAGGGCGTACTCCACCGAGGGCGGCACCGCCGAGTACACGATGTCGATCCACCTTCGCTCGATGATCCCCGACGGAACGACCCAGCTCGAGGGCTCGTATCGCGCCGGCATCGTCGTATCGGCGCACCCCATCTTCTGATTGCGTCGATCGCTGCGGCGATCCTGGTCGTGGCTCCGGCGCAGGCGCAGGCCGCGGCGGGCTCCGAGCACCAGGCGATCAATTTCAATCCGGGCGTGCTCTTCGTGGATGCCGAGCCGGGAAAGACGGCCGACACGTCGGTGCTCGTGCAGAACCAGACCCTCGTGCCCGTGCGGATCCGCCTCGACGTGGTCGACATGCAGGCACCGCGAACGCGCGAAGCCAGCGCGAACGCGGGCGTGTCGTACGACTACGTCGAGGCCGGCACCGCGCCGCGTGGCGCCGGTACGTGGATCGAGCCCGACGTGACCGAGTTCCGTCTCGAGCCCGGGACGCAGCGCGATGTCAGGCTCGCGGTGGACGTCCCCGCCGACGCCGGTGCCGGCGGCCATTTCGGCGCCGTGCAGTTCACCGCGAGCGCGCTGCAGGACACCGGCATGCTCCAGGCAGACCAGCTCGTGCCAGTGCCGGTGTTCGTCACGGTCGCGGGCGCGTTCAGGCGTGACCTGAAGGTGAAGCTGCGCACGCCCGACACGCTGCGCTGGAGCGGCGGCGCGTTGCGCTACACGGTCGAGCTGCACAACGCAGGCGACCTGCACGAGAACGTCTCCGGGCGCGTGCGCGTGGACTCGCTGCTGTCGGGCAGCACATCGTCGCCGCTGCAGGCCGGCATCCTGCTCCCGGGCGAGCGCCGAACGCAGGAGGTGGAGTTCAACGTTCGATCCGCCCCCGACCTGTGGCGCGCCGACGTGCGCGTCGACCGCGACGGTGTCGACGCCGTTCGCGCCGAAGCGCCGAACGTGTGGGTGATCCCGATCTGGCTGCTCGTGGTGCTGGTCGCCGCGATCGGGATCACGTGGTGGCGCATCCGCGCACGGCGTGCATGGCGGATGTCCCTTCAGGACGAGGAATTCGACGATGACGACGACATCTTCCCGCACGCGGGATAAAGCCCACGCCGTTTGCTGCCGATAGGGCACCCATGAGCCCTCGGCGCATGCGATCACGCCTGCTCGACCTTGCCGTAGCGACGGTCTGCGTCGCGTGCGTTGCTGCACCCCTGCTTCCGGTCGTGAATGCCGCCGACAGCGGACCGCCCCCCGCGGTGGTCGAGAGCGGAAGCTCCGTCGACCAGCGCGTGCTCGAGAGCGGCATCATCTCCAACCCCCTCAACGGCTCCTTCGAGTCGGGAACCAGGGGGCAGGTCGACGGGCAGTTGCAGTGGGACCTCTACTCGACGGCCGTGGGTGGCATGAAGCTGCTCGTATCGACCGATCGCGACCCAGCGATGCGCGATTCCAAGAACGGAGTCGACATCGGCGACTACGGCTCGTCGTACACCTCCTGGAACGTCTCCGACTCCGACCGGCGCTTCGGCGTGAGCGCGCGTGGCGACATCACGCTCAGCCGCTGGGACGACGGTCGCAAGTTCCGCGGACTCTCCGGAACGCGGCCGATCGAGGTGGCGCGACGTGGCGCACCGGTCGGACGCGAACGAACCACCCTGCGCATGCGCGCCGAGTTCGGCCGGGCGCTCGACTCCGACGCGCGACCGACCGTGAACATCTTCATGACTGCGGTTCCCAACCTCTGACATGACACGCACCCGTACGTACAGCCTCGCACGCACCATCGCAGTGGTCGCCACGGCGGCAGCAGCCATGCTCGTCGCAGTCGCACCGGCACAGGCAGTGCAGAAGTCCGGCTCCGACTCGGTCGGCTTCGGCGTGTCGCCGCTGCGGATCGACGTCGACGCCAAGGCCGGTCAGACCGAGAGCCAGTCGATCACGATCACCAACACCGACACCACGGCCACGAAGTTCACCTTCGCCAAGGAGGACTACGCGGGCGACCAGCAGGATCCGGCCGCCACGCCGGTGCTGCTCGGCGGCAAGCTCGAGAGCCCGATCTCCGGCTACGACTGGATCCAGCTGCCCGACCCCGTGACGGTGCCGCCCGGTCAGAGCCGCACGGTGAAGTTCAACGTGAAGGTCCCCGCCGGCGCGACCGGTCCGCACTACGCCGCACTGATGGTGACCGGCGAGCCGCGCAGCGCGGATGCAGTGGTCGCGACGAGCCGGCTCGGCGTGCTGCTTCTCATGAACGCCGGTGGCGCACCGCCGCCCGAGCTCGTGATCACGGAGGTCCAGGAAGTCGGCCCCGACAAGACGATCACCAGGTTCCTCAACACGGGCGGCGATCAGACGACCGAGGTTACCGGAACGCTCACCGAGGACCCCACCGGCAAGGATCCGAGCAAGATCACCGGTGAGTGCACGCAGGAAGTGCTGCCGGGCGCTGCCGGCGAGTGCGTGTTCGACACGAGCGGCAGCGGCAGCGGCGACGGCACCCTGATCGGTGACGTCGGACCCACGTCGCGCTCGGTCGACATCCTCGGTACGAACGCCGACGGCGAAGGAACGTCCGCCCGCAGCGAGCTGCCGACCGAGTGGGCGAACGGCTGGACGAGCCTGTTGCTGCCGCTCGTGGGAATCTCGCTGTTCGTCCTGTACTTCCTGTTCCTGCGCCGGCGTCGCAAGAACGAAGAGGGCGACGAGGATGCGGGCATGGCGTGGGCCGGCCCGGGCGCGAGCTAGTACTCGTCGAGCGATTCCTCGTCGTCGACCGAATCCTCGATGTCGACCGAATCCTCGTCGAACTCGTCCTCCGGCTCGAACGAATCCTCGTCCAGCAGGTGGCGGTGTTCGATGTGGGGTGCCGGATCCGGCCCCGATTCCTCGTCCGGCTCGTCGACCGATGTCGTAGTACTCGGCGCGATCGGGATTGCCAGTGCTGCCGCGTCGCGGCGCAGCATGAGCCAGCGGATGACGAACGCGGCGCTCGCGGCGAACGCCAGCGCCGCGAGGATACCGAGGAACCACACCCATGCCGGGATGATCCAGACCGTGCGTGTGCGCTCGAGCTTGGCTCCCGTGGGCTCGATCCGCAGCTTCGTGGTGACGGTGTACTTGCCGAACCCGAGCTTCGACGTTCCGAGCTTCGGCGGGCCCGCGTCGGACGTGGCGTCCTCGGATGCGGCCTGCAGCGTGCGCGGCTCGTCGGGCACCACGTACTGGCGACGGATCTGGACGGTCTCGTCGGTCTTGCCCGGTCCGGTGAGCCTGACGGTGCCTTCGACGGTGAAGTACTCGTCGCCGCTGTTGCCGACCACGATCTTCGGCTTGATCGGTCCTGACCCCTGGCGGTCCGGAACCGAGAACGTCTCGAGCTTCGGCTTGGGCGGATCACCGCCGGCCACCGCGATGAACACCAGCGGCCCACTCTGCGGCACCGCGCGAACCTGGCTGCCGCCGTCCTCCGAATCAGGTGGGACGATTCTCAGCAGCGCAGCGCCCAGATACGTGCCGCCGGGCGTGTTCTTCGGAACGCTGACCTTGAGCGGCAGCTGTCGCGACTGACCCGCCGGGATCCGGTACTGGTCCTTGGGTAGCGAGAACCAGCCTCGCGTGGAGAACGAGGTGGTCTCGGGGGCGTCGTCGTTGATCAGCACCACGCCGTAGTCGTCGCCGAACCCGAAGTCGGCGTGCACGAGCTCCACGACGATCGGCTCGTCGCCGCTGGCCGTCGCGGTGATCGGCTCGACGTGCGTCACGCCGGCCTTCAGGTCCAGGTCGATGATCAGCGGCGAGATGGTCAGCTCCTGGTTGGCGTGCGCTGTCGGCACTGCGGTCAGGCACGCCACGAGCACCGCGACGCAGGTCGCGGCGGCTCGTGTGGTGCGGCTGGCGATGCAGTACAGCGGTCGCTCCCCCATGAGACCGGAACCGTGGTCGTGTGACCCTTACGGGCGGCGAGCCGTGAGCGTCGGTCGGACCGGCGGCGTGAGCATGCCTTCCTCGCTCCACTCGGTGCCGAGGCAGATCATGCCGACGTAGCGGCCTTCGTCGAGCACGGGCAGGTGATGGACCTGGCGCTCCTGCAGCTTCGCGGTGGCGTACGCCGCGGTGGAGCTCGCCTCGATCGTGAACAGCGGCTCGCTGGTCATGATCGCGGAGACGGGGCGCTCGGCCAGCGCGTCGCCCTCCTGGGCGAAGGCGTCGACGATGTCCCAGTCGGTCACGATGCCGACGAGCTTGTCGCCCTCCACGACGGGCACGGCGCGGACATCCGCCTCGCGCATCGTGCGGGCGGCCTCCTGCACCGTCACGTCGGTGACGATGGTCGGAAATGCAACGGTCTCCTCGAGGATCTGGCGGACGAGCATGCGAAACCTTTCGGTCTTGGGGGACGATCGTTCGAGTACCCTACGAAGAAACCGGACAAACCGGAAGCACGTCCGTGTAGGATCGACCACATGGCGCGAGCAACTGCAACCAAGTCCGCGAAGGACAAGCCCATCAAGCTGGACGACGCGGACTGGAAGATCCTCGGCGTGCTGCAGGTCGACGGACGTGCGACCTACGCACGACTCGCGGAGGCGGCCGGGATCTCGACCGCGAGCGCACACGACCGTGTGCGCAAGCTCGAGCAGCGTGGCGTGATCATGGGCTACCAGGCGCTCGTGAACCCGCGAGCGGTGGGTGCGGCGGTCACGGCGTACGTCGCCGTGAGCGAGCGCGGCGGCGCGACCTACATGGATGCGCGCGACCGGCTGATCTCGCTGCAGGGCGTCGAGGAGTGCCACTCCGTCGCCGGCGACGAGAGCTTCCTGCTCAAGGTTCGTGCGCAGAGCACCGTGGCGCTCGAGCGGCTCGTGTGGAACATCCGCTCGATCGCGCGCATCGAGCGCACGCGCACGATGATCGTGCTGTCGACCGCGGCCGAGCGCCGCCCGGTCGACCCGTTCCCCGATCCGGAGCCGCCGCCAACGAGCGTCGATCCGGGCGAGGACCACCCCGAGCTGCGCGGCTGACGACCCGTCTACCGAACGATCACGGGCAGATCGCCGGCGTCGTCTCGCACGCAGCGGTACGCGCATTGGTCAGGCTCTTGGTCCGTTCGCGCGCAGAGTACAGCTCCCCGGTTACCATCGATTGCCGGTTGGCATGGATCGCGACTTCCCAGTATGAGGTGAGCTTGGGCGATCCCTTCGAGGCCATTCGTCGACCTCGATATCCTTCCTGGATGCGCGGCCGCGGGAGCCCCTGCGTTCGCTCGTAGGCGACTTGTTCGAGCAACTCCCCGGCTTCGATGTCGAACACGATCGACACGTACCAGCGTCGATATTCCGTGCCGGCGGAAACGTCGTACGACTCCTGGTGCTTGGCTGGGGGAACCATACGGGGGCCAAAGCGGCTCCGGGCCTCTGCGAGCACCTCGTCGTAGGACATCGTGGTGGCGTCGACCGTCTTCGAGTACTCCCGTTCGAACGACACGCGCGCGCCGTGGCGTCCGAGCTCATCCACTTGGTCCGCGTCGAGGCGGGCACCGGGCTGATCGGCGAGCCAGTTGAAGATCGCTCGTCGAACCGGCGGCGCGAGCGGCGCGGTGCCGAGCAGCTTCATGGCACGCATGATCCGGGTCTCGGTGCGCGCCTCCTCGGATGTGATCCCGAACTCCCCGACGCGTCCGAGCGGTGGTGCCTGAAATCCGCGTGGGAATCCATCGAGAAGCTGGATGATGGCCCTGGACCGCTCGCGTGGCGGTGCCGAATTCACAGCGTCGATCGCTTCGTAGGGGGAGCCCCACGCTCGCGACTGCATGAAGTCCGGATACGAGCCGCCCGAGACGGTGCCGCGCCCCAGCACCTTGTGCACCTTCCTGAGATATCCGGTCGGCGTTCGATACCAGATCGAGTCCTCGATCCGATCAGCATCGAGCGTCCTGCCCGTCCGTACCTGATCGGCGTAATGCAGACTGTCGTGTACCTCGATCGGCTGGATGTCGGGATAGTCCCGCCCGTAGGTAGGTTGGCTTCCATAGCCATCCGCCTGCACGACCGGGTAAAGGTCCGGGTCGCCGTTGCCGCCCATCGCGTCGATCGTCATGCCGCGGCCATCGCGATCGATCCACGCTTCCTGCGACGACGGTGCGCCGAGCGTGGCGATCATCCTGATGTCGTCCTTCGAGTCCAGCGTGGTCGGCGGAACCTCGGGGATGAACGTCGTGACCATCGTGTGATGGAACTCGCCCGCGCGAAGTGGATGCCATGGTTGCTTGCCCGCAGATCGAGCGGCCTGTCGCAGCGCCGCTGACGCAGCAGCCGGCGCAGGTGGGATTCCAGCTTCGTCGGGGTCGCGCTCAAATGGTGACAGTGCGATCGCGAGTGAAATCGCCGCCGCGACCGAGCAGGCCATGCCGAGACGCAACCACGGCACCGGGCGTCGTCGCTCCATCGGCGATGACGGCTGCTCGTAGATGCAAATGCGAACGCGCTCGCGGATGTCCTCGAGCATGTCCTCCGTCGCCATGAGTTCGCGCTCGAGTTGTTCGCGGCAGGAGTCGTTCATGATTGGTCGTCCCTCGTGGGTTCGTCGATCAGTTCGGGGAGCAATGCGCGCAATCGTGCTCTGCCGCGGCTCAACCGGGACTTGGCCGTGCCACGACGAATGCCGAGCGCGTCGGCGATCTGCGCATGGGTCATCTCGCCGAGCACGTGCATCAGGAGCACGTCTCGTTCATCCGTGCTGAGCGTCGCTATTGCCCGCGCGAGCTTCGGGGCAGCACGGTCTGCATCGACGCGGTCGACTGACCGGTCATAGTCGTCGACGACTCCTGCGGAGTCGGAAGCGAAGCGGCGCAGCCAGCGGGTTTCGTGCTCGTGGTGCCGTCGCAGGGTGTTTGCAGCAATTCCGTAGAGCCACGGCCGTGCGGACGTAGCGCTGGGTGCGTAACGCGACCGCGAGCGAAACGCCGCTATGAACGTCTCGGCCACGACGTCCTGGGCGTGATCTGGACCGACCCGCGCGCACGCGAACACGAAGATCGCCTGGACATGACGGGTGAACACCTCGTCGAATCGGTCGGGATCGTCGAGCGATTCACGGACGAGTTGGGCATCACTCCGTCGACTCGTCGCGTCTCGTAGTGGTTTGCGGATCGAAGGCATCACCTGTTATTGCGGCTACGACGCTTGGGGGTTGCGAAGTCGTTGAGCGACGTCTGGTCGGGGTGGCAAGCCGAGCTTGGCAGGTGCATCGCGCGGGTGCTTCGGTCGCATGAACGCCAGAGCGAGCGCGTGTCGTCCAGATCACTCGCGACTTGCATTCGAGAAATAGTTCAATCATGATTGAACTATGAGTGCTGCTTCCTGCGACGTCGACTGTCTCGACCACGAATCGGCTCGACGAGCTCGCGCCGCCGCCCATCGGATCTGCAGGCGCGACGCATTGGTGGCGTTGCGGGCTGCCGCAGACCCGGTGCGCCTGGGCCTGCTCGCCGCGGCAATCGAGCAACCCGATCTGTGCGCCTGCGACCTTGCGTGGGTCGTCGACCGGCAGAAGAGTCTCGTGTCGCATCACCTCAAGCAGTTGCGAGATGCCGGGTTGCTCACGCAGCGCCGCGACGGGCGGTTGGTCCGCTACTCGGCCACTGCGAGCGCCGAGGCGCTCGTCCATGCTGCTGCGGTCGCGCAGCGGGAGCTCGCGGCATGAAGGAGCTGCAGCTGATCGAGGCTGCGGGCGTGGGCGCAGACGACCCCGACTGCGGGGGCGACGACTGCTGCGCCGCGACCGACTCTGCGTCTGCTGCTGGCGTCGTCGATCCGAGTCGCAGGCGCGAGTTGGCGCGTCGCGCGCGGTTGCTGTCGTGGGCGAGCTTCGGGCTGGTCGGTGCCGAGGCGATCATCGGTATCGTCGCGGGAATCGTCGCCATGTCCTGGGCGCTGATCGGATTCGGCATCGGTAGCCTCATCGAAGGCATGGCGAGCGTCGTGATCGTCTGGCGCTTTCAGGAGCATCGCATCGATTCCGAACATGCCGAGCAGATCGCCCAGCGGCTCGTCTCGATCCAGTTCTTCGTGTTGGCGCCGTACATCTCGTACGAGGCTGGCGGTGCGTTGCTGAACGCCGACCGCCCGAACGAGAGCTGGTCGGGTGTCGCGCTTGCCGTGGCGAGCATGATCACGATGCCGCTGCTCGGGCGGGCGAAGATCGCGATCGCCCACGAGCTTGGTTCGTCAGCGACCCGTGGCGAGGGCCAGCAGAATCTGCTCTGCGCGTACATGGCTACCGCCCTGCTGATCGGCCTGCTGGCAAATGCGCTCTTCGGCGTCTGGTGGCTCGACCCGGTTGCGGCGCTGTTCATCGCGGCGGTCGCCGTCAAGCAGGGAGTCGATTCCTGGCGCGGTGAGCTCGAGTGCTGCTGATCCGCGGCCGCGGCTAGCAGTGGTAGCCGACGTGGATGTGGTCGCCGTGGTCGCCCATCGCGAGCGTGGCGCCGCCGAGGTCGAAGAGCGAGATCACCTGGTGCGGGGCGAGATCGGGCTTGAGCGAGCCGAGGCCGGCGAAGAACAGCACTGCCTGCTCGACCTCGCTGCCCGGGGTCTGGGCGCTCGGCGTGATGTAGGTGGAGCCGATCGTGCCGATGTCCATCGCGCAGCCGTAGGAGTGCTCGGAGATGTTGCCGCTCGCGGTGTACACGCCGTGGTCGCTCTTGAGCGAGGTGATCTTGATGTAGTTGAAGCGCTCGGCGGCGGCGAGCATCGCGTCGAGGATGCGTCCGTCGATCTGGCCGGTGATCACGTCCTGGTAGCCGGATGCGTCGAGGTCAATGCGGGAGTCGTTGAGCACCTGCTGGATCTCGGCGGGGGTCGCCTTGCGGGCCGGGGTTTGGGTGCCTTCCCAGCCGCTGCCGGCGTTGGGCAGGAACAGCTGCGCCGTGAACGCGCCGTCCATCACGTACCAGGTGCCGCCCACGCCCTTGGGCTCGGCGTCGGGTGATGCCTCGTCCTCGAGGTGCTTGTCGTGGCTGGTGCGAGCGGCGACGAGCACGTCGTCGAGCCGGTTGGCACGGTCGCGCAGCGTGCGGGCCTGGGTGCCGTTGATGTCGCGGAGCTCCTCGAGCACCTGCTGGTAGAGCTCGACGCGAGCGACGGTCACGGCGTAGTCGTGGATCGTGCTGCGGTCGCGTGCATCCTGCTCCTTGAGCACCTGGCCGCGGGTGACGAGGTCCGACAGGCCGTCGCCGCTGAGCAGGAACGCGAGGTCGCCGCCTTCGCCGTCCTTGTAGCGCTGCACCATCCGGGCGTTGAGCTCCTGCTCGAGGCGCTGCTGGTCCTGCTGCACGTCGAACAGCAGCTCCTGGATCGCGGCGATGCGCTGGTCGGCCTTGGCGGCCGCGGCGCTGCGGGCGTCCGCCTTGTCGAGCAGCAGCTGCTGCTCGCGGGCAGCAGCCAGGGCGCGCTTGTCGGCGGAGTTGGTCTTGAACTTCAGTGTGCCGGTCGCGCCGGTCGGGGTGGATTCGCCCAGGTCGATGCCGGGCGAGTCGCTCGACGAGGTGTACTCGATCGTCCGGCCCGGCGCTGCCGGCGCCGACGACGTCGCGCCGATCGCGATCGCGCACGCGACCACGAGCGCAGCGACTGCGGCGCGTCGGAGGCGAGGCGTATGTGGGCGCGGTTCGGGCATGTACGGGCGCGGCGAGTTCGCCGTACGTAGCGCATCGGCATGCCGCCGGAGTGCCTTGAACACACCCGTGCATGCGCACTCGCGTGCACGAGCGTTCGCGCACGTCGCAGCGCGTGCGAGCGAGCGGCGCGATACGATCGCATGCGATGGACGACGCTCCGATGCGAACCGAGCCCGCCGGATCCGACGGCGCGGCGGGCATGCTGCGACACCCGATGCTGCGCCTCGCGGTGCCCGTCGTGGTCGCGATCGGGCTCGTTGCGGTCGCTTGGGCGATGACCGGCTCCAGGCCGCTGCCTGCCGACGCAGGATTCCCCGACGACCCGCCGCCGCTCGCGCTGCCGAGCGACACGCCGGACACGAGCACCCTTGCCAAGGCTGCGACGGCGCTTGCATCGGGGCAGCTCGACACGGCCCGAGCCGGGTTCACCGACGTGGTGGCGCAGAATCGCGACGACGAGGCCGGACAGGTCGGCCTGATCCTGTCGCGCTGGCGGACCACCGGCCCGATCAGCGTCGAGCGCGACCTTCGACAGCTCGCGAAGGAGTACCCCGAGAGCGCGCTCGTGGCCCTGCACCTGGGCATGGTCCAGGCGCTGCTGGAGGAGCCCCGCGAGGCGAACCAGTCCCTGCAGGGTGCCGTGGAGCTCGGGCGTGCAGCCGCCGACCCCACGTCGCTGCGCATGGCGCAGATCGCCGAGGACCTGCTCAATCCCGATGCATTCCGCGGATCGATGCCGGTGCTCGTGGCCCCGGCCGAGGTTCCCGCCGCCGACCGTGCGACGCTCCGAACGCTGCTCGCGGCCGTGGGAGCGGGCGATCGCACCAAGGCCACGTCGATCGCGAAGGGCATCGGGCGCGACGACGACGCGATGCTGCAGATAGCGGCCGCTGCCGCAGCGTTCGACAAGTCCGCGCCGCAGCCGACGCTCGACCGGCTGGCGACGATCGCCCGGTCGTCGTCCACCCCAGCGGCGGCAGCAGACCGTGCTCGCATGCTCGGCGCGCTTGCCCGGGCCTGGAGCGGCGGCAGCCGATCGCAGTCGTGCGTGGAGCTTCGACGCGCCGCGAGCGACGCGGCCGACCCCGCCACCAGCCGGCTCGCGGGACCGATCGCCAAGGAGCTGTGCGCGACTTCCTAGTCGCGTGAACCGATCCGGCGCGAGCGGCGTAAGTACTTGTGCGGGCCCTGTGGGCACGCTAGAACGAGCGTTGGATTTCCTTCGGTTCGAGCCCCGACGGGGCGAACGATCACGATCCGACTTAAGGTTCAGCCGAAACAACCGATACACCCCCGGGGCAGGACGTGCGATTCCGGCAGGTTTTCGCCCTAGAACGTAAGTGACGAATCACAAACTGGTAATAGACCTGCATCAATCACAACTTCACGAAGTGTAGGTACAGGCCATTACCGGGTATAGTTACGAGGTGCGCGCGAACGGCGCATCGAACAACACGAGGGCGGGATCGAGTGCGACGGATGCGCACCCCCGGCCCAGGAGGCACATGTGAGCACCACCATGCTGGTCAACGCTGCAGAACTCGAAGAGGTCCAGGAGTACCTCGCGCGGCTTGAGGGCGACACCGTCGCTCAGGAGTCGGGCGTGTCGCATCCTGACCTGCTCCGGTTCGCACAGGAAAACGAGCTGGACGACGACCAGCTCGCACAACTCGTCGTGCTCGTCGAGGATCGCGGCATCGAGGTCCACGACGTGGGCGAGACCGAGCTCGAGCCTGCGCGGCCGGCTCCGCAGGAGACCCTGACGGAGGCGCTGGCGCGCGCCCGTGCGAGCGTCAAGCCGCAGACCACCGACTCGCTGCAGCTGTACCTGAAGGAGATCGGCCGCGTGCCGCTCCTCACGGCGAAGCAGGAGGTCGAGCTGGCGCAGGCCTACGAGGCCGGCAGCGAGCGGGCGAAGCAGCAGATGATCGAGGCGAACCTGCGTCTCGTCGTGAGCATCGCCAAGCACTACCGCGGACAGGGCCTGGGCTTCCTCGACCTGATCCAGGAGGGAACCATCGGCCTGGTGCGCGCAGTCGAGAAGTTCGACTGGCGCAAGGG
>JAGQUL010000093.1:22388-22787 GCA_020438525.1 Thermoleophilia bacterium
CCTGGTGGATCCGCCAGGCGGTCGCGCGCGCCCTTGCCGACAAGGGCCGCACGATCCGCATGCCGGTCCACGTGGTGGAGAAGGTGAACCGGATCGGTCGCACGGAGCGACGGCTCGTGAGCGAGCTCGGGCGCGAGCCCACGCTCGCGGAGGTTGCGGACGTGCTCGACATGCCGCTCGAGGAAGTCGAGCAGATCAAGCACTCGATGCAGGCGCCGATGAGCCTCGACCGCCCGGTGGGTGACGAGGAGGACTCGACGTTCGGCCAGTTCGTTGCCGACGAGACTGCGGCCGCGCCCGAGGACCACGCGTCCGACGACGCGCGCGCCGACACGCTGCGGCGTGTGCTGCTCAGCCTGAGCCAGCGCGAGCGTCGCGTGCTCGAGCTGCGCTACGGGC
>JAGQUL010000094.1 GCA_020438525.1 Thermoleophilia bacterium
GTCGTCTTGCCGGTGCCGTTCACGCCGACCATCATGATCACGGTCGGGGTGGCAGTGAGGTCGATGCGCGGGCTGCGCTCGGTCTGCATGAGGTCGGCGGCCACCGTGCGCAGCGAACCGGCGAGGTCGGTGGCGGTCACGAGCGACCCGGAGCCGGCCTCGGCCTCGAGGCGTCCGACGATCGCGACCGTGCTGGTCACGCCCACGTCGGCGGCGATCAGGCCCTCCTCGATCCGCTCCCAGGTCTCGGCATCCGCCGGGTCGAACGCTGCGGCCGACAGCTGTGCGGTCATCGCGCGGCGGCTGCGCGCGAGGCTGTCTCGGAAGCGGCCGAACCATCGCTTGTGGGTCCCGGACTCGTCGGGATCGACGATCGCGGTGGCGGTCGGGGCGGAGCTCGCAGCACCGCTGCGGTCGAGCCCGATGAAGAGGTCATCCCATGCACGCATGCCCGCCAGCCTACTGCGCGCGCAGGGTCGACCGTGAAATTGCATGGGATTCAACGTGCTTGCATGAGTGAAGAAGTCCCTGCTCGTCGCCGATGAACGCTGCAGATGCACTCCGTCGACCCATATGGCGACCACGACGACGAGCACGTGGACATGCCCCGGCTTCCGATCGCGCGGCCGGGCGAGTCGCACCAGACCGCCCCTCCCGGGTCGGTCGACACCGGTGTCGCGCCGCGCCCGCTCGGCGGTGGCGCGTCCTACACGTCGGTCGATCCCGACGCGCCGGACCAGTCTGGTGACGTCGGCGCAGCGGCGGGCGGTGCACAGGTCGGCGACGTGGAGGCGATGACCTGGGACGTGGCGGCTCGGCTCACGAGCGGCATGCTGGCAAACCCGGCGCGTGCACATGCGTCGGTGAAGGATGCGATGGCGCTGTTCGATCAGTTCCTCAACGAGATGCACGCCTACGTGCGCATCGCGGATGCCAGCGGGATGATGAGCTCGAACGCGGCTCGCCGCAAGGCGCATGGCGAGTACTTCCGTGGTGCCCAGGAGGCTGCAGCGGAAGAAGCATCGTCGACGCAGGTGCGACCGACGATCGGGCCCTCGCAGGGAGCTGGCAAGCCGGTTCCGGGCAAGCCCGCGCCGGCGAAGCCGCGACCGAGCGGCGACTACCGCCCGATCCCGCCGGGGCTCCGAGGCCCGTACTCGCCCGGATCGATGGCCGGCTCACCGCCGCCAGACGACGACGCCGGCAGCGATCCGGTGCGTCGTCGACCTGCGGCGTAGCCGCGCGGGCCGTAGGAGGCTCAGCCCGAGATGCCCGGCACGGTCATGACGGTCGTGTTGATGTTGCTGACCCCCGACACGTCCTTCTTGTAGGCGTAGAAGCGCCCGTCGGGACGCTCGACGACGAGCGCCGACGTTCCCGCTGCGGCCGCGCGGGCTGCGTCGGCGGTCTCGTAGCCGGCGCGGTCGCCGATGCGAACGCCGAGCCGCAGGTCCCCGCTGGCCGGACGCCACTCGTAGTGACCGACGTCGCGTACCTTGACGCAGTCGTAGGTCCGGGTCGAGGTGCGGTAGTTGTCGTAGCCGTCGCCGTCGGTGTCGCCGACGTTGACCCGGATCGAGTCGGTGCAGGTCGAGTTGTACGGCTCGGTGCCCGTCTTGACGAAGAACGGCTTCTCACCGTGCACGATCCCGACCTTCGGTCCCGGCATGAGGCGGTTCAGCGCGACGCCGATCAAGCCGCCGGCAAGTGCCGCGCCGCCGACGACGAGGCCGGCCTTGAGCGGCGCGAGCGGGGTCGAGAAGCTGCGGGTCACCGCATAGGTCATGCCACCCGTGATCGCCGCGGCCGCTCCACCCATACCGAGCACGGCGCCGATCGAGCTGGGCTTGCCGAACACGTGAAGCTGTCCCGCGAGCGGATCCTTGCCCACGGCAGCCTTGTCAGCACCCGTGGTCGGCTGAGCTGATACCGGCACGCTCGCGCGCGCGCCGCTGGTGGCTGCAATCGACATGTCCCACACCTTTGTCCCGAGCCTGCGCAGGGTGTCCGGCCCCACGCCTGATGCCCGAGTGTCGGTGCGAGCGTGTCGTCCGTTTCAGCCAGCGCTGCTCGTCGCGCTGCGTCAGACGGGCTGGGGCGCGTCCTGCTCTGCTGCTGCGTCGGGCTGCGGCGCCTCAGCGCCCTCGGCTGCAGCGGCTGCGTCCTTGGCCTTCTGCTGGTACTGCTCGAAGATCGCGGAGCGCTTGCCGCTGGGGCGTCGCGCCACAACCGTCGACACGCCCGAGTTCTCGGCCATCGTGACGCCGTAGAGCACGTCCGCGGCCTCCATCGTGCGCACCTGGTGCGTGATGATGATGAACTGGCCAGCCGAGCCGCGGTGCGCGTTGAGCAGCGTGAGGAAGCGAACGATGTTCGCGTCGTCGAGCGCTGCCTCGACCTCGTCGAGCACGTAGAACGGCGAGGGGCGCGACAGGAACAGCGCGAACATGAACGCCACCGCGACGAGCGACTTCTCGCCGCCCGAGAGCAGGTTGAGTCGTCCGGCAGGCTTGCCGGCGGGCTTCACCACGATCTCGACGCCGGGGTCGGGCTGCTCGTCGTTGGCGAGCTGCGCGTCGGCGTTCGGATCGACCTCGCCCTCCACGCCGGCCACGTCGGGCGCGACGAGCTTGAGGGTGCCTGCGCCGCCGGGGAACAGCGCGGCGATGCCCGCCTCGAAGTGGTGCTTGACCGACGCGAACGTCTCGTCGAAGCGCGCGACGAGCGTCTCGTCGAGGTCGTTGATCAGGCTGCCGAGCTCGCGCGCGGTCGCCTCGAGGTCCTTGCGCTGCTCGGTGAGCTCGGCGTGGCGGACCTGCTGCTCCTCGTACTCGCGAGCGGCGAGCGGGTTGATCGGGCCCATCGACTCGAGTCGGCGCTGCAGCTTCTGGACCTGCTGCAGCATCCTCTCACGCTCGGACGGCTCGAGCTCGACCTCCTCCTCGGTGTCGATCTCGGCGAGCGCGATCTCCACCGGAGCCTCGGCCTCGGTCGCGGAGTCGGCATCGGCTGCCTGCTCCGCCGCCGCGTCGTCGTCGCCACGCTCCTTGGCAGCTGCGGCATCCGCCTCGGCTGCCTCGGCGCGTGCGCGCTCGAGCATCTCGCGTGCCTCCTCGACGTGCTCGCGGTAGCGGACCACGGTCTCCTCGACGTGGCGCTCGGCGACCTCGCGCCGCTCGACCGCCTGCGCGACGTGCACCTCGGTGGTGGTGTGCTCCTGGCGAGCGGCTGCGACATCGGCGAGCACCTTCTGCTCGCGCTCGCTGATCTCGCGGCGGAGCTTGTCGATCTTCTGCAGCTGGATCTCGCCGGCGCGGGCGCGCTGGACGAGGTCCTCGTCGGGCTGCAGCGCCTCGACGACGACCTGCACGCTCGCCGCGGCGCGGTTGGCGATCGACTCGAGCACCTCGAGCCGTGCGGCCTGGCGGAAGCCACCGTCGCGGTCGCGCTCGTGCTGCTCGACGGCGCCACGAAGGCGACGCTGGTCGCGCTCGAGGGCCTGCTGCTCGCTGGTGAGGCCGGCGAGCTCCGCGTTGCGGGCGGCGGCTGCCTCGCGGGCGACGCGCTCCTCCTCGCGGGCGGTCACG
>JAGQUL010000095.1 GCA_020438525.1 Thermoleophilia bacterium
ACGTCTACAACCTCGTCACCAAGCGTGCCGAGGCGTACGAGGATGCGACCATGGAGTGGGTCGACGGCAACCTCGGCTCCAAGGTCACGATGAAGTACCCGGCGATCAAGCTGATGGGTCGCGGCGCGCATGGCGAGGTGCTCAGCATCGCGTTCGCCGGCAAGGGCCAGCACCAGGACGCGGGCGCGAAGATCACGCACATGGCGCCCGACACGTCGTCGGTGATCACCAGCAAGTCGATCTCCAAGGACGGCGGCCGCTCCAGCTACCGCGGCCTGCTGGCCGTGAAGCCGGGCGCGACCAACGCCAAGAGCCAGGTGGTGTGCGACGCGCTCATCATCGACCCGGAATCGCAGACCGACACCTACCCGTACATCCGCATCGACGAGGACGACGTGGAGATCGGGCACGAGGCAACCGTCACGCGCGTGAACGAGGAGCAGCTGTTCTACCTGCAGAGCCGAGGGCTCACCGAGGAGCAGGCGAACGCGATGATCGTGAGCGGCTTCGTGGAGCCGATCACGAAGGAGCTCCCGCTCGAGTACGCGATCGAGATGAACAAGCTGATCCAGCTGCAGATGGAAGGAAGCGTCGGCTGACATGACGACGATGACCACCGCCCCCGCACTCGACTCGCCATTCCTGAACGGCGTTCGCGACACCGGCGCCGCCGCATACGAGCGCGCCCCGATGCCCACCCGCAAGGACGAGTACTGGCGCTTCACCCGCCTGCGCGGCGTGGAGCTCGACCAGGTGCCGGCATTCGTGCCGGCCGGCGATGCCGACCAGGTCGAGTTCGCACGCGAGCGCACGGCGCGCAGCCTCACCGCCTCCACCACCGTGGCCGGCGAGCTGCTGCACGTCAACTACGAGACCGTCGAGGACTCGATCCGCACCGAGGCGCTGCCCGAGGGCGTCGTGTTCACGTCGCTCGCGACCGCGGCCCGCGACCATGGCGACCTGCTCGCCCGGCACTTCGGCACCGTCGTCCCCACGGGCGAGACGTGCGACGACAAGTTCGTCGACCTCAACACGGCCAACCTCGCCGGTGGTGCGTTCCTGTACGTGCCGCGCAACACCACCGTGGAGCTCCCGTTCCGCGCAGACGTGGTGATGACCGCCGGTGGCGCTGTCAACTGGCGCGCGCTGATCGTGCTCGAAGAGGGCGCCGAGGCGACCTTCGTCGAGGAGTTCCTGTCGACCGACTCGGAGGCCGGCGGCTTCTCGAACGCGGTCGTGGAGCTCGTGGCGGGTGCGAACGCGCGCCTGCACTACGTGACGGTGCAGGACTACGCCGTGCCGGTGCAGCACTTCGCGACGCACCGCGTCACCGCGGACCGCGACGCCCAGGTGCAGTGGAGCGCCGTGGGCCTCGGCGCGAGCATGGGCAAGAGCCGCATGGAGGCGCACCTGCTCGGTGAGGGCTCGAACGTGAAGCTGACCGGCGCGTACTACGTCGACGGGCAGCAGCAGATCGACTACGACACCTACCAGTGGCACAAGGCGCCCAACGCGACGAGCGACCTGTTCTTCAAGGGCGTGCTCGACGACAAGGCGCACGCCGTGTGGCGCGGAATGATCGCCGTGGCGCCCGGCGCGCAGGGCACCGACAGCTTCCAGAACAACAAGAACCTGGTGCTCAAGAGCGGTGCCCACGCCGACAGCGTCCCCGGCCTGCAGATCGAGGCGAACGACGTGCGCTGCACGCACGCATCGACCACCTCGAAGGTCGACGCCGAGCAGCTGTTCTACCTGCAGGCCCGCGGCATCACCCGCGAGGACGCGATCCGCGAGATCGTGCGCGGCTTCTACGCCGACGTGCTCGCGCGCATCGAGGTCGAGCAGGTCCGCGACCAGGTTCGCGATGCGCTCTGGCAGCGTCTCGAGCATGGCCTCGTCGGCCGCTGACACCGTCGACTGACATGGGCGACGACGACCGGCCGGTCGAGCTGCCGAGCGGCTTCGTTGCCGTGGTGCGTGGCGCGCGACGCGTCGGCGAGCGACCCGTGGCCGTGCTCGTGTCGCTGGCGATGAGCGCGCTGCTGCTGCTGCCGCTGGCGACCGCGGTCTCGGCCGATGCGCGATCGATGGCAGGGTGGCTCGTGCCGCTCATGCTCGTGCCCGTGCTGCTGCTGCCGTCACCTGATCCGGGGGTGCGGTCCACGCTCGCTGTGCTCTCTGTGACGTTCGCGGTGTCGGTGCTGCTGAGCGCGGCGTGGCTGCCGGCGCCGTTCAACGTGCTGGCGCTGCCTGCGCAGCTGCTCGTGCTTCCGCTGGTTGCGCTTCCTGCGCTTCGCTGGCACCTCGGCAGCTGGCAGGCGGCGACGGTCGCCACTGCGGCGCTGCTCAGGCCGCGCTGGCCCAGCACGGTGCTGGCGGCGCTCCTGGTGTTCGCAACGACGGGCCTGGTGCTCGCCCTGCCCGCGTGGGTGCTGCTGAAGCCGCTCGTCGACGACCGGATCGCCTCGATCGCGGTCACTGCGATCGGCGCGACGGTGGTGGCGATCGCAGCCACGGGATGGGCGCTCGTTGCGGCGGAGACATCGCCGCGAGCGGATCGCCCGGAGCTCTAGCCAGCCATGAAGAAGAGCGCGCCGCCGAACGCGCCTGCCGCGCCACCGATCGCGGCGCCGAGCGGACCGAGCGCAAGGAAGCCAAGCCCGCCGCCGACCACGCCGCCGGCCGCTGCCGCGATCGGCATTGCCGCTCGCCCGAAGTGATCCTCGAGCCAGTTGTTGATCTTCATCCGCACGCTCTTCGGGGCGGGGGTTCCGGTGTCGTCCGGAACAGGCGGAGGATCGCTCGGAAGCGGCGGGGGAAGGGTCCCGCCGGTCGTGGGCGGCGGAGGAGTTGCTGCAGTCGCTGCGAGTGCTGCCATGCCTGCTTGTCGGCCGCAACAGGCAGGCTGTTTCGGCAATTGCGGCCACGCGGTGGCCGCTCGTTCGGAGTCCCGTCTCGTGGGGAACGACGCAGCAGTGCGACTGCCGCTGCAGACACGATTCGCAACCGACCCGACCGGCACACGCTGGCGCGTCTCGGTCCGATGGATGCCGTGGGGGCTGCGCTTTCGTGGCGGTGACGAGGCGCTGGGCGTGTTCGACCTCGGCTCGTTCGCTGGCTTCAGCGACGGCTGTGCCGTGTTGTTCGTCATCCTGGTCGTGCTCGCGATGATCCCCGTGGCGTTCTTCATCGTCGAGCTGGGCGTGTTCCTCATCGTGTTCGCGGTGGTGGTGCTCCTCGGCGGCCTGACCGGCCTGCGACAGTGGGCGATCGAGGTGGAGTCGGTGCCGTCCGGAACCGTTCGCTGGATCGTGTCGCGCCAGCGAGGCGTCGGTGCGGCAGATGCAGCGCTGACCGCGGTTGCCGAAGCGATCGAGCACGGGGCCTGGACGCCCCCGCGCCACACGCCCGAACCGTGACGCGCGAGCGCGCAACGAACCCATCGGCCCGCTCGATATCCGGGCAGGGGCGACCAGGGGCCGGCACGTGGATGTCACGGGGATTTCCAGATCGATCGCGAGCGGCGAGCTGCCGGTGGCAGTCGTGCGCGTGGTCGAGCGCGCCGACCTGCCGCATCACCTCGGTGCCGCAGGCGAGGCGATTGATGTCGCGCTGCACCTGCGCCCCGGATCGCTCACGCCGGTGGCCGACGCACGCGATGCCGCGCAGCTCGTGATGCGCCGCGCCGGCGAGTACGACGCCGTGTGGAACGGCTGGAAGCCCGGTGTGGTGGACGAACGCTTCCCCTTCCATGCCGCGCTGATGGACGGTTCCGGGCACTGGCACGTCGCGTCCCTCGACCCCTACGTGGCCGGTGAGCGGGTCGTGAACGCACCGCTCGCGGGTTACGTGCTCAACAACTCCACCGACCACATCGCCACGCGCACCACCGACGAGCTTCGGCTCGTCGCCCATCGCGGCTTCGGATTCTCGTTCCGCCCCGGCGATATGCAGGTCGCCGGACGACGCATCCACGAGATGCCGCTTCGAGCGCTCGGCGACACCTATCGTGCCCCGGTGGTGGACGCCCAGGTTCGCCGCGTCGTCGAGCACCTCGACGAGCTCGCAGGCACGCTCGACGACATCGCGCCGCAACGCCATGGTCTGGAGCTGCGCCCCTCGATCCGGCTCGGCGACCCGGGCGTGTCGACTGCGCACGCCCAGCGCAGCGCGGCCGACCAGCGCCTCCAGGACGCGATCGAGGAGCTCGGCCGGCCGATGCCCGACGAGGTCACGACCGCCACGCCCGACGCAGCGCTGCGAGCCGCGGCGGATCAGCTGCGCACCACCCTCCGCGCAGTTCGCGAGGACATCGCGACGACGTATCCGCGCTCCCATCAGGAGACGATCGACCCGGACGCGTGGCGACCGATCATCGATCGCTCACGCGCAACGCTCCGCGCGCTTGAGGGGGCTCCCCGCGCAGCGGACCAGCGGCCGCTGGCCGCGTTCGATGCGCTCGTCGAGCGACTGCGCGGCGCAAGCCGCGACTCGCGCGAGGCATCGATTCGCTCGTTCCGCTACGAGGAGTTCGGTCGCACGCCGGGCGAACGGATCCGCAACTTCGCGGTCGCGTACGAGGCGCTCGAGGACGGCGTGGGCTTCTCCGACGCCGCGGTCGCCCGCCTCAAGTCCTGGCTGCGCGCGATCGCCGACGACGCCGCAACGCTCCGCTCCGAGCTGCCCGAAGACCAGCAGAAGCTGGTGCCGCTGCTCGACGCGGTGGAGGAACACGCACGTCGCAACGGCGTGCCCGGGGTCGTCGTCAACGCCCAGGGAATCGCCGGCTACGACGTGTTCCCCGACTTCGCGGAGATCGGCCGGATGAGCGCATCCCTGCGCACGTACCTCGCGATCGACGACGCGACCGGCGCGGCCGGTGCCGCGAAGGACGTGCCGATCGCGGGCGAGCTGCTCACCTGGTAGGACGCGCCGCCCGACGAGCGGCGTGTCAGTCGCCCACCGTTCCCGGCAGCAGCGGCACGTAGCGAACCTCGCCGAGCGATCCTGCAGCAACCACGTGGTCGCCGTGTCGGTCGAAGCGCAGCAGCTGGGTGCCGTCGTCGGACTGGACCGGCACGATCAGTCGCCCGAGATCGGCGAGCTGGTCGAGCAGGTCCGCCGGAACCCGCGTGCAGGCAGCTGCCACGATGATCGCAGCGAACGGTGCGTCGTTGGGCGCACCGAGCATGCCGTCGCCCGCGCGAACACGCACGTCGATGCCGCGATCGCGCAGCTGCGGCGTCGAGGTCGCGGCGGCGATGCAGCGACGCGCATGCCGTGCCAGCCGCGCATCGCGCTCGATCGTCACCACGTGGCCACCCGGCGCGACGAGCACGCCCGCAAGCGTGGCCTCGTACCCGGTACCGGTACCGACCTCGAGCACCCGCGAACCCGGCCGCAGGTCCAGGTCCTCGAGGATTCGCCCGACCAGCGACGGCTGCGACGTCGTCTGCCCATGACCGATCCCGATCGGCGCGTCCTCGCCCGCGAGCTCCACCGCTGCCGCCGGTACGAACTCCCGTCGATCGACCACGTCGATCGCGTCGAGCACGCGCGCATCGCGCACGCCCGCCTGCGCCGCCGCCAGTCGAAGTGGTCGATCCGTGTCGAGCGAAGCACCCATCATGCGTGCTGCCTACCCCGTGATCGATCCGTGCCACGTCCGGATCCTCCGGTTGCCGGGGCCGGACCCGGCCGCAAGCCGGAACCACGATCGGTCCGGCGGTCGAACGTCTGATACGGTCAATGCATGGCCGCCGACGTGGAAAACCCGATCGAGACGGTGATCGCCGAGCACGTGCCGACGCTCGCGATCGAAGGAGAGATCGCTGCGCTGGGCCCGCTCAGCCGCGACCTGCTGCCCGTGTACCACCAGTGGAACAACTCGCTGGACGTGATTCGCGGGCAGGCGCGCGAGGAGCTGCTCACCCTCGAGCACATCGAGGAGTGGTACGAGCAGGTCACCGATCGCAGCAGCGACGACGCCTACTTCACGATCTACGAGCGCGACGACATGCGCCCCGTCGGTCGAACCGCGCTCAAGAAGATCGACCACCGCCACGGCACCGCCACCTTCTCGATCTACGTCGCCGACGGCCGCGGCCGCGGAGTCGGCACCGAGGCCACCCGCCTCACGCTCGACTGGGCGTTCAACCACCTCGGCCTCGTGAACGTGATGCTCGAGGTGGACGGCTGGAACGAGCGTGCCGTGCGCGCCTACGAGAAGGCCGGCTTCCAGGTGATCGGTCCGCGCCGCGCCGCCACCTTCAACATGGGCGAGCGCCACGACGAGCTGCTCATGGACATCACCGCCGACGACTTCCGCGACCTGCCGTGGGAGGGTCCGGTCGCGGACTTCGACGCGCTGCTCACCACTTCCTGACGCTTTCACGTCGGAACGCGGCAAGATTCGTCGTTACACCTCGAATTCGTGAACCCGTGTGAGGGCTCCGGGCAATCCGGGTAGGCAACCGCCGAACCGCGGTTGCGTACGTCTGCAACCGCCATTGACGAGAACCCCCCGGGAGATACCTTCGTGAAGCTTCGCCACGTGTTCCTGTTCCTTGCGGCCGCCATGCTGGTCGCAGCCGGCTGCGGCAGCGACTCCAAGGACGACAAGTCCAGCGACAAGAAGATGTCCAAGGCCGACAAGGCCATGGCCAAGGACCAGGAGAACAAGGACAAGAACGTCAAGGCAGCACAGAAGACCTTCGACAAGGCGAAGGACGACGTCGATGCCTGCCGCAACCTGGCGATGGCCTGGATCGCGAAGGCGTCCCCGGCCTCGAGCTCCGATCCGAAGGAGCCGGCCAAGCTGCCCGAGGATCGCGACAAGAGCCTCGGCAAGGCCGTCGACACGCTCGAAGGCTGCGTGAAGATCGACGCGAAGAACCGCGACGTCAAGCAGATGCTCGCGTCGACCTACATGGCGACCAACGACTACGACAAGGCAACGCCGCTGCTCGAGTCGCTCGCCAAGACCGCCAAGGCACCCGAGAAGCCCAATGCCTACTACGCCTGGGGCCTCGCCGCATCCAACGCGCAGGACTACGACGCCGCGATCTCCGCGTGGACGAAGTTCGTCGCCATCGCACCGAAGAAGGACCCGCGCATCGACCAGGTCAAGCAGTCGATCAAGGCGCTCCGCGCTGCGAAGAAGGCGCCCTCGACCGCGGCATCCGGCGACGCATCGAAGGACTCCGCAGCCTCATCCGACAAGTGACCAACCCCACGCTCAGGCGTCGCGACGAAGCGCGCCGAGCAGCATCGTGAGCCGGCGCCTGTGCACGGCGAGCGAGCGATCCGGATCATCCGACACGAGCGCGGCGTACATCGAGTGCGCCGCGCTCGTCGCGTCTCCGGCCAGCAGCCGCGCTGCGCCGAGCGCCGCCGGCAACGCCGCAACGTCCGGGTGCGCGCGCCAGGCATCACCCAGCACGACCTCCGCCCGCGGCGCGTCGCCCGCCAGCACGGCAGCGACCCCGTCGACGATCGCCAGGTACGGCACCAGCTCGGCGGGCACGCCGTGTGCGCGCGCCTGCAGCGCCGCCTCGACCGACCCCGCAACGTCACCCGCATCGAGCAGGTCGACCGCGGCACGCAGCCGCGCGACTCCCGCATGGTCGAGGTCCAGGTGCGCGTCGAGCGGATCAGGCGCGGGGCCGTGCTCGCCGAACGGGTCGTCGCCACCGGATGTTGCATGCTCGTCCACGTGGCGACGATAGCCGCACCCGCCGACGCACCCACGCCCCTGCGGCCGTAGGATCAGACCCGATGAGCGACGCACCCATGCACTCCCCGACTCCCGCCGCGACGATCGACCCCGAGCGCGTCAGCGCCGACTTCCCGATCCTCCAGGTCGGCCCCAACACGGGCCGCCGGCTCGCGTTCCTCGACAGCGCCGCCAGCGCGATGAAGCCGAACGCCGTGATCGACTCGCTGCGCGAGACCTACGAGACCGCGTACGCGAACGTGCACCGCGGCGTGTACCACCACGCAGCCGTCGCCACCGATCGCTTCGAGTCGACGCGCGAGAAGGTCCGCGCGCTGCTCAACGCGCGCAGCGCCCGCGAGGTGATCTTCACGCGCGGCACCACCGAGGCGATCAACCTCGTCGCCTACTCCTGGGGACGCGCGAACCTCGGCCCGGGCGACATCGTGGTCACCACGCAGCTCGAGCACCACTCCAACCTCGTGCCGTGGCAGCAGGCCTGCGCCGCGACCGGCGCCGAGCTCCGCTTCATCGAAGTGGACGACGACGGCGTGCTCGACACGTCCGACCTCGAGCGCCTTGCCGCGGGAGGTCGCGTTCGAATGGTGGCCGTGGTCCACGCATCCAACTCGCTCGGCACCATCGTTCCGCTCGACGTCGTCGTGCCGTGGGCGAAGTCGCACGACGCGCTCGTGCTCGTCGACGGCGCACAGAGCGTGCCGCACCGCCCCGTGGACGTGCAGGCGCTCGGCATCGACTTCCTCGCGTTCAGCGGGCACAAGCTGATGGGCCCGAGCGGCGCCGGTGCCCTCTGGGGTCGCGAGGAGCTGCTCGCCGAGATGCCGCCGTGGCAGTTCGGCGGCGAGATGATCCGTCGCGTCAGCTACGACGCGACCACGTTCAACGACCTGCCATGGAAGTTCGAGGCCGGCACTCCCGCGATCGCCGAGGTGATCGCGATGGGTGCCGCGATCGACTACCTCCACTCGATCGGCGGCCTCGCCGCGATCCATGCGCACGAGCACGACGTGACCGGCTACCTGCACCAGCAGCTGCTCGAGATCCCCGGCCTGCGCGCGCTCGGCCCGCCGCCCGGCGTCGAGCGAGGCGGCGTGGTGAGCTTCACGATGGAGGGCACGCACCCGCACGACATCGCCACGCTGCTCGACCAGCAGGACGTGAACGTGCGCGCCGGCCACCACTGCACGCAGCCGCTGATGCAGCGCCTCGGCGTGCACGCCACCGCCCGCGCCAGCACCTACGCCTATACGACCCGCGGGGACGTCGATCGGCTCGTCGAGGGCCTCGACGAGGTCCGGCGCGTGTTCAAGCTGGCCTGAGCATCCACGCAACTCGGCGATCCCGATAGGCTTGGGCCCGTGAGCGACGATCTCTACAGGGAATACATCCTCGAGCACTACCGCAACCCGCAGAACTACGGGACGCTCGAGGCACCCACGTTCGAGGCGGAGGGCCAGAACCCGCTCTGCGGTGACGAGCTGCACGTGCAGGTGCAGGTCGACGACGACGATCGCATCACCGCAGTGAAGTTCACCGGTCAGGGCTGCGCGATCAGCCAGGCCGCGATGTCGATCCTCAGCGACGAGCTGATCGGCAAGACCTTCGCGGAGGTCGAGCAGATGAACCGCGACGACATCGTCGAGCTGCTCGGCATCGAGCTCACGCCTGTGCGCCTCAAGTGCGCGCTGCTCGGGCTCGTCGTGGTGAAGATGGGCATGCACGACCATGCCGGCACCGCGGCGCCTGCGGGCTGGGAAGGCGCGGACGAGATCAGCTGGGGCCGCGAATGACGGCTGCCGCGCTGGTCGCGGCAAGCTCCGCCGTCGAGACCCACAAGTCGGTCGGCGTGCTCGGCGACGTGGTGATCGTGCTCGCGCTGTGCGTCGTGTTCGGGCTCGCGGCTCGCAAGCTCGGCCAGAGCGTGCTGGTCGGATACCTGATCGCCGGCGTGGTGGCTGGTGGCCCCACGTCGCTGCGGTTGATCGACGACCCGGCATCGCTGTCGTTCATGGGCGAGGTGGGCGTGGCGCTGCTTCTGTTCACCGTGGGTCTCGACCTGCCGCTCTCGAAGCTGCGCAAGCACGGCAGCACGGCGCTCGCTGCCGGCACCGGGCAGGTGCTGCTCACGAGCATCGTCGCCGGTGCGATCGCGAACGCGCTCGGTCGTCCCCATGCTGCGGCGTTCGTGGTGGCGGTGGCGGTGAGCCTGTCGAGCACCGCGGTGGTGATCCGCGTGCTGGCCGATCGCGCCGAGTCCGACAGCGTGCACGGGCTGGTCACCACCGGCGTGCTGATCGTGCAGGACGTGTTCGTGGTGCTGGTGCTGCTCGTGATCCCGCTGCTGCCCGGCTCGACCGCGGCAAGCGCCGATGCCGGTCTCGCCGCATCGATCGGAATCGCACTCGCGAAGCTCGTCGCCATCGTGGTGGGCATCGGTGCGGTCGAGCGGATCGCGCTGCGCAGGATGTTCCGCGCCGCGAACGGCCACACGGCCCGCGAGCTGCTGGCGCTCGCCTCGCTCACGATCTCGCTCGGCGCGATCGGTGCGTGCTGGGCGCTCGACCTGTCTCCGGCGCTCGGCGGGTTCATCGCCGGCATCGTGATGGCCGATGCGGCGTACGCGCCGCAGGTGCGCAGCGAGATCGCGCCGATCCGGATGGGGCTGCTCGCCGTGTTCTTCGCGTACGTCGGCATGCTCGCCGACCTCGACTGGATGCTCGACAACCTGTGGGCGGTCGTGCTCGCGCTCGTCGGGATCATCGTCGGCAAGGCCGCGCTGGCGTTCGTCGCCGCGACCATCGCCCGCGTGCCGCGACCGGCAGCGATCATGTCGGCGGCATCGCTCGCACAGGTCGGCGAGTTCTCGTTCGTGGTGCTCACGCTCGGCACCAGCGTGGGGCTCGTGCATCCCGACACGCTGCAGCTGCTCGTCTCCACCTCGGTGCTGAGCCTGCTGCTCACGCCGGCGCTGATCCAGACCACGAGCCGCATGCAGCACGCACACACGCTCTCGCGCGGCGAGGACCTCGACGTGGACGACATGCCCAACGAGCATGCCGGGGGTGGGCAGGCGATCGTGGTCGGAGTCGGCCCGTCCGGGCGTAGCGTCGCTGCCGCGCTCGCTGGAAGCGGCGTGCCGCTGGTGGTGGTGGAGCTGAATCCGCGGCCCGACACGGGGCCGGGGGACGACGACGGTCTTCCCGCCGGCACGCGCGTGGTGTTCGGCGACGCCGGACGCCCCGAGATCCTCGCGCGCGCGGGAATCGCCGAAGCGCGCATCCTCGTGGTCACGGTGCCGGACCCCGTGGCGATCCGCACGATCATCCAGCAGTCACGCCAGCTCGCGCCGGACGTGCCGATCGTTGCGCGTGGTCGATACAACCGGTTCGTCGACGAGGTACGCGCGGCGGGCGCCGACGACGTGGTGGACGAGGAGAACGTCACCGGTCGCGAGCTCGCCGAGGTCGCCCTGCGCAGGCTCGTGCTCGCAGGCGACGTGGAGCGTCGTCGCAGCGCCGACCGACGTGGCTCGTCGTCGTAGCCCGAGCCGTGCGGCGCCGGCCCCCTGCGGCCCCGCCGCGGCCCCACCCTGCCAACGCCTGCCCGAACCTGCGACACCGCCGAGCCCCGGTTGCGATGGAGGGGTGAGACACATCGACCGCCCCCATGGCGATGACGGCCACGCGCTCCACACCGAGCACGCGGACGCCACGGGAACCAGGCGGATCGACGGTCCACCCTCGCACAGACGCCGACCCATCCCCTTCCCCCCTCGGGCGGCGCACACCAGGAGGCAATCCCCATGGCAGTACGCATCCGCGTGTACCCACAGACCGGCGCAATGGGCGGTCTTGGCATGAACGGGTACGGAGGCGCAGTCAGCGCCCAGACCTACTACAACAGCAAGCTCAACTCCCAGAAGCAGGTCTCCAACCTGCAGCTCGGATACGAGCGAGCCCTCGCCGACGAGCGCATCGAGCGCGTCCGGCTCGAGGAGCGGCTCAAGAATCCCTACCTCCAGACAGCCGGGCTCGGCGCGTACGGCGCACTGCCGCTGCTCGCCGGCATGGGCGGTCTGGGTGGCCTGCCGCTCGCCTCGGCGTTCGGTGCCGGCCAGCTGCCGATCGCGACCCAGCTGCCGATGATGGCAGGCATGGGCAGCGGCCAGACGAACATCACGAACCAGACGTCGACGGGCGGTGCCGCACAGTCGGTCACCAACAGCAACGTCAACAACGTCTCGAGCGTCGTTCGCCCGATGGTCACCCCCGGTGGCTGGGGCTACCCCCAGACCCCGTTCGGCGGCGGCGGATTCCTCTCCGGCCTGCTCGGCGCGCTCATCTAGGCGCCAACGAGCTTTCTCCACCCCCTGGTGAAGGCCCCTGGCCGGGCCGTATCCGCTGGCAGCTGCGTCGTGCAGCGTGCGACGACCGTCCGTTGCACGCTGCATGCCGCTCGCCCCTGGATGCGGAAACGGCCCGGCCCGTGGCCGTTTTCGAGCACCAGAGCCCCACATGACGAGGCCATCGACGTAGCCACGTGGCCCTCGCAAAATACCTGCAAGGAACAGCATTCCATCGCTCGCTGATCCCCTTGCGGCCACCACCGGCCAGCCGCATGCCCCCGCGGTGGCCGCATCCTCCCCCCGCAGCCCGCAACGCTGCGATGCCCACTCCCGGATAGACGGTTGCATGCTCGGCCACACCGCCCGGCATGCACGGAGTGGAGGTACCCCGATCAGACCGATCGGGGCCAACAGGAGGAGACGGCCGAATGGCTACCGTCCAGAGCGCACCCGCGGTCACGCCGCAGGTGCAGTCACTGCCGACCACGGCGCTTGCGAGCCCGTACGACGGCACCAACCCCGCCGGCGGCATGCCGATCATGGGGAACCAGGTCGGAGGTGCGGTCCCGCAGCTCACCGGCCTCTCGAGCGGCCGACCGCAGGTCAACGCGACCAACCAGACGGCGCTCGCCCAGGGAGACGTCAACCAGACGGTGACGAACTCCAACCAGTACACGAACAAGTACTACAACATCGTCGTGCCGAACGGCTACGGCGGTATCGGGAGCTCCTTCGGAGGGATCTCGAGCCTGTTCGGCGGCTGGAACTCACCCGGGAACTCGTTCATCGATCCCAAGACAGGCGTGCTGTACGTGCAGCAGGAGACCGGATTCACCGGTTGGCTCAAGCGCCTGTTCCGGGGGTACTGAGATTCGATCGTGGTGACGCGTCCGAACCATGGCGACTGGTCCTCGCCCGGATGCGAACCTCACCGCTTCGCCAGCAACGCCTGACGGTCCTCGTTGCGGCAGCGATCGAACATCGCAGTACCCCCCTCCCTCGCATCGCCGATTCCGGCCCGACGCGCGCATCGTTCGCACGTCGGGCCTCGGCTCTTCCCCGGCTCCGCCGACGCGGACGCGCGGCGCCGCGCGCCTACGCGAAGTTCAGGTGGTACTTCGACTCGGTCGGCTCGACCTGACCCTTGTACTTCGACGTGCCGCTCAGCGAGCCGCTGCCGTAGGGATTGTCGGCCGGCGTGGTCATCTGCAGGAAGCTGATCTGGCCGATCTTCATGCCCGGGTAGATCGTGATCGGCAGCGTCGCGACGTTGCTCAGCTCGAGCGTGATCGTTCCCTCGAAGCCCGGATCGATGAACCCGGCAGTGGAGTGGATGAGCAGCCCGAGCCGCCCGAGCGAGCTCTTGCCCTCGAGCCGCGCCACGAGGTCGTCGCCGATCCGCACCTGCTCGGCGGTGGCGCCGAGCACGAACTCGCCCGGATGGAGGATGAACGGATCATCCTCGCCGGCGGTGATCAGCTCGGTCAGCCCCTCGGCCGACTCGCGCACGTCGATGCACGTGCGGCGATTGTTGCGGAACACCCGGAAGTGCGGGCCGACGCGAAGGTCGACGCTCGACGGCTGCACCAGCTCGTCGTCGAACGGCGTGATTCCCACGCGTCCTTCGGCGATCGCCTCGCGGATGGATCGGTCGCTCAGCACCATGGTGTCACTCCCTCGCTCGCGTGCGGCACGTCGTGGATTGTCGCACGCCGTCCGGCGCGGCGCGCGGCGCGTCAGCCGATGCCGATCATGTCGGCGGTCGCGGCCGCTGCGCGGTCGAGCGGATCGGGGAACGTCTCGAGCACAGCCCGCTCGACTGCGTCGCGCTGCGTCTGGAGCGGGGGACGACGACCGGCCGGTGCGTGCTCGAGCAGGTCGTCGAGCAGCGCGAGCAGGCGCCGCTGCACCTGCAGCGAACCGCGGCCGGCGACGCGGATCTCGTCGAGCGCGAGCGATACCCGGTCGCTCCATGATGCGACCGGGATCCATGCGCGTGGGTGCCCGTCGTCGCCCCTGATCCAGGGATCCGGATCGGCGCGGGTCGCGAGCAGGGCCAGCGCATCGTGGATCCGATCGATCGCCTGCACGGCAGTGGTCGGATCGTTCACGCCCGGCGACAGCGCACGCAGCGCGATGTCGACGAGCTGGCGCAGGCCGAAGGAGAGGTCGTCCTGCATCGTGCGCTCGACGTCGAACGACATCGCGGCCGCAACCTCGGCAGCGGGAAGCTGCGCTCCCGGGGCGAGGCCGTGCACGCGGGCGACTGCAGCGCCGGCTCGAACGAAGGAGCCGCCCCTGACCAGCAGCTCGATCACGCAGCCATGCCTGCGTGCGGCGTTCGCCAGCTCGCTGCGATCGACGTGCACGAGCACCGCGCCTGCGGCATCGTGGTGCAGCAGCGGCCCGTCGTCGCTGAACGGATCATGGCTCGGGTCGATGCCGAGTGGCTCGGTCTCGTAGGGCCTGAGGTCGTCGACGATGGCAGAGCGCAGCTCGGCAGCGATCGTCTCGATGATGTTCACGGCACGGATCGAGTGGGAGATGTGGTCGATGTAGGCGATGAAGAGCGCGATCGAGCCCAGCGTGAGGACGAACAGGCCCGTCATCGCCAGGTCGGGCACGACCACGCCGGAGCCGTCGACGTGGCGGATCAGCAGCAGCGCGTAGGCGAGGGTCGACACGTACGCGCCGAGCGTGACCTTGGTGAGCCGGTCGCGCAGGAACCCGCGCAGCGCGCGCGGCGAGAACTGGCTGGAGGCGAGCTGGAGCGCCACGACGGTGATCGAGAACACCACGCCGATGAAGCCCATCATCGCGCCGGCGATCGTGGAGGCGATGTCGCGGGCGGCCTTCGGATCACCGCTGAACGCGAGCAGCTCGGGCAGGTCGTGCTGCTGCTCGTCGAGGCGCAGGAGCAGCGCGAGCGTCGCGAGCGACACCGCGACCATCACGGTGGGCGTGAACCACAGCGACGCGCGGATGCGCTCGGTGAGGTTCTCCAGGGACGGTCGGCGACGGTGCACGAGACGGGTCATTCCCGCTGCAGCGTGGCGGAAACGATCGCCGTGGCTCGTGGCGCGCCTCGCGCGCACGCGGGGAACAACTGCGCTGCTAGCATCGAGGCGAATCCATCTCGACCGGAAGGACCCGCATGGAGCAGGCAACGGCGCAGGCGCAGTCGATCAACATCGTGACCGAGGTTCCCGGACCGAAGTCGCGCGCGCTCGCGGAGCGATCGAAGGCGGCGCTTGCCGATGCCCTCACGCTGGTCCATCCCGTCTACATCGACCACGCGCACGGCGCGACGGTCACCGACGTGGACGGCAACACGTACGTGGACTGGATCGGCGGGGTCGGCGTGATGAACGTCGGCCACACGCACGAGGTGGTCACCGACGCGATCGTCGAGCAGGCGAAGAAGTTCACGCACACCGACTACACGATCGTGCCGTACGAGCCGTACGTGCGCCTGTGCGAGCGCCTCAACGCGTCGGTCGCCGGGATCATCGACGGTCCGGTCAAGAGCGCGCTGTTCAACACAGGCGCGGAGACGGTCGAGAACGCGGTGAAGATCGCGCGCGTGGCGACGCGCAAGCAGGGCGTGATCTGCTTCACCGGCGCGTTCCACGGGCGATCGCTCATGGCGATGACGCTCACGAGCAAGGTGCACCCGTACGCGGCGAACTTCGGGCCGTACGCGCCGGAGGTGTACCGCGCGCCGTTCGCCAACCCGCTCGAGCACGGTGGTGACGAGGATGCAGCCGCAGCATGGGCGCTCGACGAGCTCGAGAAGATGACGAAGACCCACTTCGCGGCGGAGAGCATCGCGGCGCTGGTGGTGGAGCCGATCCAGGGCGAGGGCGGGTTCATCGTGCCGCCGAAGGCGTTCCTCGCGGGACTGCGCGCATTCTGCGACAGGCACGGGATCGTGTTCGTGGTGGACGAGGTGCAGAGCGGCATGGGTCGAACCGGCACGCTCTGGGCGAGCGAGCAGCTCGGCGTGAAGCCCGACCTGCTGCTGAGCGCCAAGTCGATCGCGGCCGGCATCCCGCTCGGCGCCGTGATCGGCAAGGCCGAGATCATGGATGCGGTGCCCGACAGCGGCATCGGCGGCACGTACCCGGGCAACCCCGTGGCGTGCCAGGCGGCGCACGCGGTGCTCGACGCGTTCGAGGGCGGGCTGCTCGAGCAGGGCGCGAAGCTCGGCGCGCGCCTCAAGTCGGAGTTCGACGCGCTCGCGGACGAGGATCCCGGGATCGCCGAATCGCGCGGCCTCGGCCCGATGCGAGCGCTCGTGTTCTGGAAGCCCGGCACCACCGAGCCGGACCCGGCGCGCGTCGACGCGGTGCAGGCACACGCCCAGCAGAAGGGCCTGCTCATGCACAAGGCGGGCGTGGGGGGCAACTGCATTCGCGTGCTCGTGCCGCTCGTGATCACCGATGCGCAGCTCGAGGAATCGCTCGCGATCCTGCGCGAGGCGGTCGAAGCCACGCGCTGACGGGTATGGCGTGGCCATGTCCACGCTTGCCTTGATCGGTGTCGCCGGCGCAGTCGCCGCATCCGCACTGCACGTCGCGTTCTGGTGGCTCGAGAGCATCACGTTCCGCCGACCCGCGGTGTGGAGCCGCTTCGGCGTCGAGTCGCAGCGTGACGCCGACGTGATCGCGCCGATGGCCTTCAATCAGGGCTTCTACAACCTGTTCATCGCGATCGGCACGCTCGTGGGCGTGGTGATCCTGCTCGACGGCGACACGCAGCTCGGCTGGTCGATCATGCTGTTCGGCTGCGGCATGATGGTCGGCGCGGCGTTCGTGCTCGCATCCACGACCTTCCAGCTCTGGCGCGCAGCGGTCATGCAGGGCGGTCCGCCGCTCGTGTGCATCGTGACCGGCGTGTTCGCGCTCACCTGACGAGGCGCGGGTAACGAAGTTGGGCGTATGGCCGCATTTCGTTACGTGGGTGATTGGAACGGGCCGTGCTCGTCGGGGTGCACGTAACGAAAGTGGGCTATATGCCGCATTTCGTTACGCGGGTGATTGGAACGGGCCGTGCTCGTGGGGGTGCACGTAACGAAGTTGGGCGTATGGCCGCATTTCGTTACGTGGGTGATTGGAGCGGGCCGTGCTTGTGGGGGTGCACGTAACGAAAGTGGGCTATATGCCGCACTTCGTTACGCGGGTGATTGGAACGG
>JAGQUL010000411.1 GCA_020438525.1 Thermoleophilia bacterium
TTCACCAACGGCTTCCACGACACCGCGAACTCGATCGCGACGATGGTCGGCACCCGCGCGCTCGATCCTCGTTACGCGGTGGTGCTCGCCGCGACGCTCAACTTCGTGGGAGCGCTGGCCGGGCACGAGGTCGCGGCGACCGTCGGCAAGGGCATCATCGAGGCGACCGCCGACCAGGCGACGCTCGAGGTCGCGCTCGCGGGCCTCACGGGCGCGATCGTCTGGAACGTGATCACCTGGTTCTACGGGCTGCCCAGCTCGTCGTCGCACGCCCTCGTCGGTGGGCTCGTCGGCGCGGGCGTGGCCGGCGGCATCACCGTGCACTGGTCCGGGGTGAAGGACAAGGTGGTGCTGCCGTCGCTGATCGCGCCGACGCTCGGGTTCGTGGGCGTGCTGATCATCACGGCGATCCTGATGCACGCGTTCAAGGGCATGAACCCGCGCAGCGGCAACACGCTGTTTCGCCGCATGCAGATCGTCAGCGGCAGCTGGCTGTCGTTCTCCCACGGGCTCAACGACGCACAGAAGACGATGGGCGTAATGATGCTCGCGCTGATCGCCGCCGGCAACCTCGACCCGTCGACCGTCAACCCGCCGATGTGGGTCAAGGTCAGCGCCGCGCTGGCGATGGGCCTCGGCACCTACGCCGGTGGCTGGAAGATCATCAAGACGCTCGGTGGCAAGGTCGTGAAGATGAGCCCGCTGCAGGGCTTCTCGGTCTCGATGGGTGGCGCGGCGATCCTCACGTGGGCCGAGCACAACGGCATGCCGGTCTCCACCACGCACTGCGTGACCGGCTGCGTGCTCGGCGCGGGCTCGGCCAAGCGCCTCTCCTCCGTCCGCTGGACAGTGGTCGGCGAGATCCTCACCGCCTGGGTCATGACCCTGCCGATGGCCGCGCTCGTGGGCGCCGCGGCGTACATGCTCACGGCGATCAGCCCGGTCGTGCTCGTCCTGGTGGCGCTCGGCGTGCTCGCGGTGCTGCGGGCGCGCATGGCTGCCGCGGGCGTCGCGCCGGCGCACTGAGCTGCTGATCGGCGTCGAGCCGTCGATCCGCGCTCCGATCCACGCTCAACTCCCGCGCGAGTCCTGCCGATGCGCGCGGTGGAATGCTTCGCCCCCGCACCAGCGACCCCGACATGACCGATGTCGACGACGATCCGCACGTTCGTGCGACCGTGTCGCGCCTGCGTGCGAGCGTGGTTGCCGCCAGCTGCGGATCGCTGGCGTTCCTGTTGCTGGGGATCGTCGCGATCCACCGCGCCTGGACGGCCGGCGTGGCCGAGGGGCGCGACGCCGCTGCCGGCAGCGACCCGGGAGTGCTGCCGCCGCTCGACGGGCTGTTGCTCGTGATCCTCGGGTTCGTCGCGCTCGGCGTGACGATCGTGCTGGTGGTGCGCGGACCGTTCGATCGTGCCCGCGCCCAGGCCGAGGAGCTCGTGATCGCCAACCGGCGGCTGCAGGAGACCACGCTCGAGACGTTCGCCGCGCTCGGTGCGGCGGTCGAGGCGAAGGATCGCTACACCGCGGGGCACGGGCTGCGGGTCACGCTCGTGTCGATCCTGATCGCGCAGGAGCTCGGACTGGCGGCCGACGAGCTCGACACGCTCCGGCATGCCGCGACGTTCCACGACATCGGCAAGATCGCGGTGCCCGACCACGTGCTGCATCGCACCGGGCGCCTCAGCGATGCCGACTTCGAGGCGATGAAGGTCCATCCCGTCGAGGGTGCGCGCATCTGCGCCAAGCTCGCGGTGCTCCGCGATGCGGTGCCGCTGATCCGCTCCCACCACGAGCGGATCGACGGGCGCGGCTACCCCGACGG
>JAGQUL010000096.1:0-3630 GCA_020438525.1 Thermoleophilia bacterium
CCAGCACGAGCGCGGCGAGCGCGTCGCGCAGGTCGCGCACGCCGATCCCTCGGTCGCCGCCGGCGGCGACGACGAGCCCTTCGAGCAGCGCCGCCACGCCGCGCAGCAGGTCGAGCTCGCCGAGGTCGGCGGGGTGCAGCGATGCCAGCATCGCGCGGAGCCGAACGACGTCGCCGTCGGCCGGACCGGATGCCGCCGCGTGGCGGGCGAGCTCGCTGATCGGTTCCGGAAGCAGCCGCACCAGCCGCGGGTCGTCGAGCCAGCGTCGTGCTCCGTGTCGACCGCGTCGAAGTCGCAGCTCGACATCGTCGACGCGTTCGCGATCCACGCCGAACAGGGGCGTCTGCAGCGCACCCACGAGGCGCAGCTCGTCGCGTTCGACGATCGCGTCGAGCAGCTCGTGCAGCGCGCGACCGGCGGGCACGTCGACCGCGCGGCGTCGAGCCTGCAGTCGAGCCGGTATGCCGGCGCGCTCGAACGCGGCGAGCAGCAGCTCGCTCCCGGTGGCTGCGTCGGCGCTCGCGACGACGATGTCGTCCCACTCCATCCCGCGTGCGCGCAGCATCGCGACCTCGCGCACGACCTCCTCGGCCTCCTGCGTCGGTCCGCAGCAGTCGACGAACGCCACGGCCGCCGGGGTGTCGGGGTTGCGGTCGGTCTCCGGGGCCGTGCTCGACGTGTCCTCGAACAGCTCGCTGCCGAGCCACGCGAGCACGGGCTCGACGTCGGGCTGGGCGTCGAGCTCCTCGACGAACGCGCCAGCGGTGCGCCACCGGTCGCGCAGGTCCGCAGCGCGCTCGTGCACGCGCCGGCCCGGGCGCCACGCGAGCGTGACCGTGACCGGCACGTGACCGGCGAGTCGCTCGAGCAGCGCGAGCCGACCGGGCGCGAACGAGTCGAAGCCGTAACACACGACCGCGTCCACGCCGGGCGCTCCGCGGCGCAGCGCGCGCTCGGCCTGGCGTTCGAACCACGCGTCGTCGCGCAGCCGGCGCTCGTCGAGCAGCTCGCCGACGCGCTGTTCCAGCCGACGCCACGCATCGACGTGCTCGCCCGGAAGCTCGGCCTCGACCCGCAGCAGCTCCTCGCCACCCCAGACCCGTGCGCGCCTGAGCTCGTCGACGTGCGCGCGGGCCGTGTCGACGAAGCCCGACCATGCGGCTGCGCGATCGAACGCGGGCACGTCGGCGAGCGCGTCGCGGACCAGGATCCGCTCCATCGCCCTGTCGGTGCGACGCACCGGAGGCGACCCTGCGATCCGCGCGACCAGCTGGTCGAAGGTACCGACCTCGATGCCGACGAGCACCTCGTCGTCGCGGCCCGCGAGCTCGCGAAGGAAGCGCGCCCGGTCGACCGCGCCCGGGACGAGCAGGAACGCGTCCACGCCTCGCGCCGCCGCATCACGCAGCGCGTCGATCGCCCGTCCCGCCTTGCCGGATCCGGGCGGGCCGAGGATCACCGTCAGGTCCACGCGCACATGATGACGCGTCTGCCCGACACCGGCGGCAGCATCCCCGGCCCGCCCCGCACGCGCGTTCAGGCGGTGACCAGTCCGGCCTGGCGTGCACCGACGAGCGCCTCGAGCGCTCGATGCCCCGACCGCGTCAGCACCAGCACCGGTCGCGGTCCCGGGGTCTGCGCGACCAGCTTGCCGGAGATCAGCGCATCCACCAGGCGCGTGATCTCGCGCAGCGGCCAGTCGATCTCGATCGCATAGCCACGAAGCCGCTCGGCCTCTTCACGGTCTCGGTGCGGCACCGCGTAGCCCCCGACCAGACGTGCCGCTCGCAGGCGCCCCATCTGCCCGGGGTGGTCGCCGACCAGTCGCAGCACCGCGAACGCGGCATCCTCCGTGCACGGTTCGTCGCCGCGTGCGACGTCGTCCCTGCGTGAGATGTCGTCCCCCCGCAGCACCGGAACATCGCCGATTCGTTCGATCCCCGTGTCCACGGGTCCGTCCATCGTCCCGCCCAGGACCGCGGCCCCACTGGTTCCTGCATGCATGCTTCGTGCTCCCTCCTGCCGCCGCCCCTTTGGCGGTCGGCATCGTGCGTTGGGAGCACGATCTCGAGAAATTCGTTACACGTTGCGCGCAGATCGTGCCGAATCCGTGCCGAATTCGTCACGGACCCGTGACGATCTGCGTCGCCCCCGGAGCGCCGTCAGGCGAAGAAGGCTTTGTTCTTCTCGATGTACTCGTCCCACTTCTGCGGGACGGCATCCTCGGGGAAGATCGCCTCCACCGGGCATTCCGGTTCGCATGCACCGCAGTCGATGCACTCCTCCGGGTCGATGAAGAGCTGGTCGGGGCCCTCGTGGATGCAGTCCACGGGGCACACGTCGACACAGGAGCGATCCTTGGTGTCGATGCAGGGCTGGGCAATAACGTAGGTCATCGTGCCTGCATTATCGCGAAGATCCCGGCGCCGTGTTACCCCGAATTTCCTTCGCTCTCCGAACCTGTCGGTCAAATCCCTTCATCACCGAGCCGCGCGGCACCACCAGATCAGCGAATTCCCGTGCCGCGTCCATCAATTCTTCCTGCACATGCGGTGCAAATGCGAGCATCGCCACGTCCGTCCCCAAGTCGGATGACCGAACCTTCGCCGGCAGGTGCGGTGCAGCGGTCAGGTCCACCACGATCACTGCATCGGGAGCATCGGCGATCGCCGCGAGCAGTTGGTCGTCGTCCGAGAACCGTCGAACGTCGACCCCACCAGCAAGCTCGAGCCGACTGACGGTCATCAGGTCCTTGCATGCGAGCAGCACGAGGGTCATGGGATCCCCGGTACCCGAACTCGGTGTTCGCGGCACTCCGCGCGCCCGATCGCGCTCGCGTGCGCACACGCATGCGTGAACGACGGGCCTGCTTCGGGTAAGGAGCCAGCGTGACCGCATCCTCCAGCTTCCGTCGCTTCCTGTCCCTCGTGCCGATCGCCGCGCTCGTCGCGCTGGCCGCGGGGCCCTCGAGCTCCCCGGCATTCCAGGTCGAGGACCGCGGCACCGCCGGCCTCGACGGGAAGGTCGTGATGAGCCCCGCTGCGGAGCGCATCGAGACCGTCGATCCCGACGGCGGCCAGCAGATCGGCCCCGGCGACACGATCGTTCGTCCGGTGATCATCCACAACCGCACCAAGGAGACCGTCGAGTTCGACATGGACGTGGCGCAGGTCGTGGGCTCCACCGCCGACCTCGTCGTGGAGGTCCGCCACGGCGTTCGCGAGGGTGCTGCCGCGTGGGTGACGCTCGAGAAGTCGAGCTTCAAGCTCAAGCCCGGCCAGCAGGGCACGATGCTCGTCACGGTGAAGATCCCGAAAAGCGTGAAGCCCGGCTCGAAGCCGTTCGCGGTGACCGCCACCCAGCGCACCAAGCAGGTGCAGACGCAGGGCGCCGGCATCGCGCCGCAGTTCAAGCAGGTGGCGATCTTCATCCTCGAGCTGCCCGGCGATGCGCCGGTCAAGGGAACGCTCACCAAGGCCAGCATCACGAGCGCCCAGAAGGGCATCGCAGCGGCGCGCAAGGGCGACAAGCCGCCCGTGAATGCGCGCTACTACGTGAGCCCGCACATGACCGACAAGCACAAGCTCACGCTCAGCACCGAGTACAAGAACACCGGCGAGCGCCTGCTCA
>JAGQUL010000096.1:3693-20385 GCA_020438525.1 Thermoleophilia bacterium
GGTGTATCCGGAGGGCGAGGCTGCACAGACGATCGAGCTGAAGGGCCTGCCCTCGCTCGGCATCTTCCAGGCCAAGGTCGAGCTCGAGAGCGAACCCACCGGCAAGCAGACCACCACGCTGCCCCGGTTCGCGCTGATTCCCAAGTGGTTCCTGCTGGCGGCGGGCGCGTTCCTGATCTACTGGCTCTACCGGCTCGTGCGCTGGCAGCTGCGCCGGCGTGCCGAGTGGCGCCAGTACCTCGAAGACGAAAACGACGACGGCGCCGGTGCCGGCGGCATCGACGGCCCCGACGGTGATCCCTACGCGTACGGCGCGGGCACGGGGGCCGAGACCGAGATCGACGACGAGGATTGGGACGTCGACGACACCACCACCCGCGTGTAACGAAGCTCCGGCATCGCCCGACTTTCGTTACGTGCACCCCGTGCGAGCCGCGCTCGATCAGGCACACACGTAACGAAGTGCGGCCATGCGCCCGCTTTCGTTACGTGCCCCTCGTGCGAGCCGCGCTCGATCAGGCACGCACGTAACGAAGTGCGGCCATGCGCCCGCTTTCGTTACGTGCACCTCGTGCGAGCCGTGCTCGATCAGGCACGCACGTAACGAAGTGCGGCCATACGCCCACTTTCGTTACGTGCACCTCGTGCGCCGGGCGCCTGCCGCGCGACGGGTGACGCAGCGAGTACCATGCCCCGCATGGACACCGCCGGCACCGCACTGCCCGATGCAACGCCTGAGAGTTCCCGCGCGCGCGAGGGCGCACCGATGCCCCCCGGATCGCGCTGGGCGAACCTTGCCTGGATCGTCTCGAGCGTCGTGCTCGTCGTGCTGGTCGTGGCGATCTGGATGCGCGTGAGCGACGGCCGCGCGAGCGCCGACCTCACGAACGCGATCATCAAGGGCGACCGGCCCGCAGCGCCTGCGCTCCCGACCGACCCGGTCTCCAGCGGCACGGGCCTGCCCGACTGGTACCGCGCGAGCGGCGACCACCAGGCGGCGGGCGACGACAACCAGGTCCTGGTCGTGAACTGGTGGGCCTCGTGGTGCGGACCGTGCAAGGACGAGGCCCCGGTGCTCGAGGACGTCGCCAAGGACTACGACGGACGCGTCGTGGTGGTCGGCCTGAACGCCGGCGCCGAGGACCTGCGCAGCGACGCGCGCGAGTTCGCGAAGGAGCACGAGATCACGTTCCCGCTCGTTCGCGGCGATCGCAACGACAAGTCCGCATGGGGCGTGACCGGCTACCCGGAGACGTTCGTGGTGGGCACCGACGGGCACATCTCCAGCTACGTGAACGGTCCGGTCGACTCGCGCACGCTGCGTGCGATGCTCGACGACGAGCTCGACCAGGATCGCGGCGGCGCATGACGCGCACGCGGATCGATCGGGTGGCCCGCGCGTGGGCGATCGCCAGCTTCGTGGCGTGGTTCGTGCTGCTCGCGATCGCGCTGGGCAGCACCAGCAACGTCGCACGGGCCGAGACCACCGACTCCGACCAGGCGGCTGCCACCCCGGCGCCGGTCGTCGAGCATCGTCGCGACTCCGAGCAGACGAGCGTGGACGCGGTCGCGCCGACGGTGATGTGCCCGTCGTGCGACAAGACGCTCGACGAGAGCGACAGCCCCGCCGCCGAGCGCATGCGCGCATGGATCGCCGCTGCGGTGGCACAGGGATGGACCGCCGACGAGATCCGTGACGGCCTCGTCGCGGAGTACGACGGCGACGAGTCGATCCTCGCCGCGCCCCGCGCGCGCGACGGCATCGGCATCGGCGCGTGGCTCGCCCCCATCGTGATCATCCTCGCGATGGTCCTCGTCGGCGTGGTGCTGCCGCGTCGCTGGCGCCGCTCGCGCGCCGCCGCGAACGACGACGCACGCTGACCGCGCACCGGTGCCGCTACTCGGCGGCGCCGAAGATCATCCGGTCGGTCATCCACTCCACCGGGGCTCGGTCGTCGGTCATGACCTTGCCGGGATCGGGGTCGACCTCGACCATGCCGTCGGCGAAGTCCTCGAACAGCCACTGCATGCGGTGGCGCTCGTCGGACATCTCGGGGTCGTGCGGCAGGTCTCCCGGCGCGAACGTCTGCACGTCGTGGTCGAGGTACACCGGCGAATCGCCCGTCGCAAGGTCGCTCGAACGGATCCGCTCGCGCAGCTCGCCGATCGTCACGCCGGGCTCGTCGACCGCCACGATCACCTCGTTGTAGTCCTCCGCGCGGTAGCGCGCCACGAACGGGAACACGCTGCGCATCGTTGCTGCCACGGCCTCGTTGATGCGCTGGTCATCGGGCGTCGAGCCGACGTTGATCGAGAGCACTCCCCCGTCGGTGAGGTGCGACTTCGCCAGCTCGAAGAACTCGCGCGTGGTGAGGTAGAACGGGATGTACGGCTGTCGGTACGCGTCGACGTGGATCACGTCCCACTGCCCGCGGCTGCGGCGCAGGAACGGGCGCCCGTCGGAGGCGTTCACCGTCCCGGTCAGGTCGAAGTACTTCCGCCCCACGGCCGTGACCTCCGGGTCGAGCTCGACGCTCGTCATCACCGTCGACGGGCGCAGCACGTCGAACGCCCGCTTGGTCGTCCCCGCTGCGCTGCCGATCACGAGCATGCTTCGCGTGTTGTTGACCGATTCGGTGATCGGCGCGCTGCACGACACCCCGGTGTGTGAGCAGTCGATCGGACCCTCGGCGACCCGGCGCAGCGCCGGCACGACCAGGAAGTGGTCCCAGATGCCGCCGGTGAGCACGGTGTCGGGATCCCAGATCGAGTGCACGGCCCAGCCCTCGTTGAGCTGGAGCAGGTGGCGGCCGTCGCGGTCCTGCACGGTCTGGATGAACTGGTAGCGGCTCTCGCGCTCGTCGAGCACCCTCGCGTCGTCGAGCGGCTTGACCAGCCCGGTCGGCGCAAGCAGCAGCAGGGCGACGACGACCAGCGATGCCGGCGCGAGCAGCGTCGATCGGCGACCGACCTTCGGCAGTCGACGGACCCACACCACCGTGGCGGCGAGTGCGAGCGCTCCTGCGAACACGAGCATCGTGTGTCGCGTGCCGATCGCGGGGATCAGCCAGAGCACGCTCGTGAACGTGCCCACGAGCGCGCCGGTGGTGCTGAGCGCGTAGAGCCGGCCCGCGGTGCGGCCCGAGCGTGACACGTCCGGCACGGCGAGGCGCAGCACCCACGGCGGCACCATGCCGAGCAGCGTGACGGGCACCACGAGCAGCGCCATGGTGCCGAGGAACGTGCCCACGACGGTGCCCACGGCCACGTCCTCGATGCCGCCGGTCGACAGCCGCATCACGGGGCTTGCGAGGAACGGCAGCACCGCCACGGCGGTTGCCGCAAGCGACAGCAGCACGACGAGCGCACCGAGCGTCGGCCAGCGGTCGGCGCAGCGCCCGCCGATCCGCGAGCCGAGCGCGATCGATCCCATGACCGTGGCGATGATCACCGCCCACACGGCGTGGCTCGCACCGAAGAACGGCGCGACGAGGCGGGCGATCGACATCTCGGTCGCCATCATCGCCATGCCCTCCACGAGCACGATCGCGCCCGCGAGCAGGAACGGGATCGCGCCATGTGGCACGCCCGGTGGCGCGGTGTGGGGCTGGTCGTCGTCGCCGATCTCCTCCACGGCGCCGAGCAGCTCGGACGCCCCCGGCTCGACCCGCGCGGCGGGCGCCAGTGCGCGGGTCGACCATGCCAGTGCCGCAGCGATGGCAAGCAGTGCGGCGATGCCCCAGATCGTGTCGCGGGTGCCGATCCACTGGACGAGCACGAGCGCGGTGAGCAGCGTGCCGACGATCGAGCCGACCGTGCTGAGCGCGTACAGGCTGCCGGCGGTGCGGCCGGCGTGGTCGACGTGCGGGATTGCCATCCGGATCGTGTAGGGCGGGGTGATGCCGAGCAGGATCGCGGGTGCGAGTGCCAGCAGCGAGTAGGCGATCGCCGCGTCGGCAAGGTCGGTCCACGCGGGGCTCGAGGACGTGACGAGCAGGTGGTCGAGCACGGGTTGCGCGACGAGCGGGATCGCAGCCACGAGCGCGGCTGCGGCGGCGAGGGTCGCGGCAAGCGTGCGGCCGTCGGCTCGATTGTCGGCGAGGCGTCCCCCGATCGTGTAGCCGAGCGCCATGGCGAGCAGCGACAGTCCGATGATCGTGGCCCAGACGATCGACGACGCACCCATCGCCGGAGCAAGCAGGCGCACCGCGGCCATCTGCAGCGCCATCGTGGCAGTGCCGCTGGCGAGCACCACCACGCGCAGGCGGCGTGGCGTCGGGGCAGCAGCGGGATCCAGCATGGGTGCAGGCTATCGGAGGAGTCGGCGGGGCGAACGATGCAGCAGTTCCCGGATGGCATCTGGGAGGAGACGAACGCTCGTCGACGTCCCCGACAGGAGTGGAACGCCCGGCGCGGGTCGCTGTGATCAGGCGGGAAGGTCCCACGCCGAGCGCGAGGGCAGCCGTACTCTGCCTCACGGTCCTGAGGACGTGTGCGGTGCGAGGCCAAGGAGCGCGAGGGAAGCCGTACTCTGCCTCACGGCCCTGAGGGCGTGTGCGTGGCGAGGGCAAGGAGCGCGAGCGAAGCAAGCCTCCTCGGCTTGCGAGCGAGCAGCGACGCAGCCATTCGCCACGCACACGTCCTCAGGGGATGTGGCGGACGACGACGATGGCGACATCGTCGTTGAGGCCGTGCTCTGCGTAGGCGTGGCAGTCCTCGTAGATGGAGTAGGCGATCTGGCCGGCGCCGGCGCCGGCCTCCTCCATGATCCGGCGCTCGAGCCGGAACTGGCCGTAGAGGCGGCCTTCGCGGCGGGCCTCGACCACGCCGTCGGTGTAGACGACGAGCGCGGCCCCGGGTGGGAAGGCGTACTCCTTCTGCTCGTAGTCCTGGTCCTGCAGGATGCCGAGCGCGAGGCCTTCCATGCCGATCGAGGTGATCTTGGGGTCGTGCTCGTCGACGATGGTTCCGTCGGCGAGCTCGGTGCCGCCCGGGAACAGCAGCTTCGGCTCGGGGTGGCCGGCGTTGCCGCAGGTGAAGGTGCCGCGTACCGGGTCGATCACCGCGTAGAAGAGCGTGACGAACTTGCCGGGGCTGATCTCGTCGCAGACCACGTCGTTGACGTAGCGCAGGAAGCTCGCCGGGTCTGGGTGCTCGCGCGCAAGCGATCGGAACGCGTACTTGGTCATGGCCGTGTCGGCTGCTGCCTGCACGCCCTTGCCGGTCACGTCGCCGAGCGCCATGGCGAGCCGGCCGTCCTCGAGCTCGAGGAAGTCGTAGAAGTCGCCACCGATCTGCGGGGCGTCGCCGCCGACCACCGCGCTGCGGTAGATCACGCCGTAGTCGATCTCGGGAACGTCGGGCAGGCGGCGCGGCAGCAGGCTCTCCTGGATGATCTCCGCGAAGCTCTTCTGCTGCTGGTACAGGCGCGCGTTGTCGAGCGCGAGCGCTGCCTGGTCGGTCACGCTGGTGGCGACATCGACCTTGTCGTAGGTGAGCGCGTGCGTGGGATCGATCGCGAGCATCACGAGCGTGCCCATCACGTCTTCGGTCGCCGATCCGGGGCGCATCATCGGCAGCACCGCGAGCGTCGATCCGCGCTGCAGGAACGGGCGCAGGCGGCGCAGCAGCTCGCTTCGTGACCACTCCTCGTCGTCGGGGTCGGTCACGAGCACGGCTCGGCGCGACTGCATCACCTCGACGGTGATCGGATCCTCGCGGGATTCCGGTGGCGCGACCATCCGCTCGAGCGCCCCGGCGAGCTCCGGATAGCCGGCGTGGAACGCGCGCAGCAGCATGTGTTCGCCACGATCGTCGAGCGTACGGATCCAGACCGCGTCGACGTCGAGGCGGTCGGCCATCGCCTCTGCTGCGGCGGCGAGCGTCTCCTCGAACGACAGGGAGTTCGCGAACGCTCGCGAGACCTCGTGCAGCGCCCGGACCTGGCGCGCGTTCTCGCGCTCCACGTCGAGCAGCTGCTGCGTGCGGTCGCGGAGCATCCGCTCCCGCTCGAAGGTGCGCGAGTTGAGCAGCGCCGCGCCGACCTGCCGGCCGAACGATCCGAGCATCCCGGTGCGGCCGGTGGTCGCCTCGTCGATGAAGTCGTCGGGCAGGCCGTCGACGAAGGTGAGCAGCACCAGCCCGAGCGTCTGCTCGTGGCCGGTCAGCGGCACGATCGCAACCGCGTGGTCGGCGAGCCCCTCGCTCGTCGCGATCTCGCGCAGTCGCTCGCCGAGCCGCTCGTCGCTGCCGGCTCGCTCGACCGCGACGACCGCCGCGCGCTCGTCACCGGTCGCATCCGGTACCCAGCCACGCGTGCCTTCGAGCCCTTCCACGACTGCCGGCGGCAGGTCGAGCACGCCGCGACAGGCGAGCGCGCCGTCGTCGTCGACGAGGAACACCGCGGCGCCGCGTGCGCGGTACAGGTCGGGAAGCTGGTCGATGATCGTGTCCACGACGTGCTGCTCGCCGAGCCGCTCGTGGCAGGTGGTCACGACCTGCTGCAGCGATCGCACGCGGTCGAGCTGCACCTGCTGCGCGGCTGCCTGGCCGGCGCTGTAGAGCGCCTCCTGGATGCGCGATGCCACGTCCACCGCGAGCCGCTGCTCCTCCACGCCGAGCGAGCGCCCCTCGATGACCTGCATCTCCACGCCGATCCGAACGTCGCCGTAGCCGTTGAAGGTGATCGCTGCGACGTGCGGCGTGCGGCTCGTGTCGAGCTCGAGCTGCAACGGGCGCTCGAACGCGCCGAGCAGTGCGGTGCTCGCGCTCGCAGCGGGACCGTCGCCGGAGTCGAAGCTGCCTGCGGCCGCCACCAGCGACACGGCCTCGTTGCGGTCACGGCGCCACACGCGCACGCCCTGTCCGGCGAACATCTCGTGGTACAGCCGTGGCAGGAATCGCAGCGTTCGATCGGTGCGAACGCCCGCGACGAGCGCCTCGCCGAGCAGGCGCACCGCGCTGCGTGCGGCGTCGATCGCGCGCGCCGTCTGCTGCTGGGAGACGTGCCGGTCCACGACATGCTGGGCGTGCGCGGTCGCGATCCGGATGCACGCTCGGTCGACGTCGTCGAAGGGGCGTGCGGTGGTGCGCACGACGTAGATCACGGCCTGGCGGCCGTAGCGCGAATCGATCGGGAACGACGCCACCGTGCGCGCGGAGAGCTCGCGCAGGATCCGCTGCCCCTGCTTCGACCAGGTCGCGGGTGGCTCGTCGAGTCCGACGAGCTCGTGCTCGCCCATCCCGATCTCCGAGTGATCCAGGTCGGGGCGCATCGCCATCAACGGGTGCTGTCGGCCGCTGCTGCCCATCTCCACGTCGGCGCCACCACGCATGCCGGCCTCGCGAAGTCGCTGACCGATCGCCTTGCGCGAGGTGCTGCCGTCGCCGCGCTCGTCGACGAGCTGGGTGCGCGTGCCGACTGCGTCGGCGACCGCGTCGCCGTGGCTGCTCACCACCGCTCGGGTCTCGAGGTAGCGACCGGCCGCGTCGCGCACGCGGATCACGGCGCTGTCGCTGTCGGTCGCCCGCGCGACGATGCGCGCGAGCGCCTCGAGCTGGTTGGTCACGTCCGAGTCGTCGGCGTGTGCGACCTCGGCGAGCTCGGGAAGCGTTCCGAGCGCCGCGCGGGAGCGGCGCATCGCGGCCGCGGTGCCGAGCTCTCCGGCAACCACGCCCGCGAGCCGTCGGATCGACTCGATCGCCGACACGTCGAGCTCACGAGTGCGATCGTCGAGCGCGATCAGCATGCCGACCGGTCGACCGATCCGGTCGCGCATCGGCACTGCCACGAGCGTTCGGACGTCGAACTCGGCGGGCACGGCGTCGATGCGATCGCGACCGCTCACGTACACCGGTCGCTCGCCGGCGACCACGTCTGCAAAGAGACCGCGATCGACGCGGATCGCGCCCGGCATCGCGATCGAGCTGGCCTGGGCGGAGCTCGACGACGATCGCGCCTGCGCTGGCGAACCGTCGTCGGCATCGTCCTGATCGACCAGCGCCTCGCCGCTGCGTGCGGCTCGCACCATCCGTGCGTGCTCGGCGCCCGGCACGTACACGCCGGCGACCGGCATGCCGCTCAGCTGCACGAGTGCATCGGCTGCGCGTCGACACGCGTCCTCGAAGCTTCCGGACTCGGCGACATCGGTGACCGCTGCGGAGAACTTCTCGTACGCGGCGTCGTTGGAGTCCTGTCGGCGCGCTACGGCTCGCAGCACCGCGCCGTGGACCGATGCGACGCGCGCAGCGCGCTCGATCGGGACGTGCTCGCCGCTGGATCGTCGTGAGTCGTCGTCGCCCGCCGATGTGTCGTGCACGAGCACGCGCATCGCACGGCGCACCATCGCGGTGATGCGATCGACTCCGTCGGGATCGGCTGCGAATGCGTCGCACGCGCGCTCCAGGGCGCGCTGGTCGACGTCGCCGCCCACGAGCGCGGCCGCGACGATCCGCACCGATGCGGCGTCGACGATCCGGCCGGGATCCAGCGGCTCGTGCACGGCCTCGCGACCGGATGTGGCGACGACTCGAACCACGGCGTCCGGCACCTCGCCGGTCGGGCCGTGTTCGCGCATGCGCTGCTGATGTGGGGAATCCCCGGAGACGGTGGCTCCTCCCTCGCGTCCGCGCGAGTCTACAGGGGGCGGGCTGCTCCACGGTACTTCGATCCGCTCGCGAGCGCCACCCCGACACACGCGAAATCCGGTGATTGGACAGGTTCGGGGGCTCCGGTGCGACCGCGCGTGCTGCCGTGGGCGGTGCAATCGGGAGATCCGACGCGACGAACGCCGCTCCACGGGGTATAGTCAGGACGTGCAGCGCGCGCGGACGGGACGCAGCGGCTGCGCCCGACGCACCAGAACGGGCGACCGCGCGCGCATTCGACCGGATCCTCCACCGCCGACAGGGTGGTGCGGGACCGGCCCCTCGACATCTCGATCTTCGGAAGGCGGCTCGACAATGAGCAATGGCGGCGGTGGTGGCAAGCGAAATCGCGGCGGCAACCAGCAGCGCAGGCGACGCAGCGGCGGCGGTGGCGGCGGCAATCGGCCGCAGGCTCCGACTGGACCCGCGATGACCGCTCTCGGCGAGAGCACCTACGAGGCGGTGTTCGACCACGGCGGCAACGGCTACGGCGTGTGGTTCGACGGCGTCGTGCGCGACGACCCGATGTACAAGCAGTTCTGGAAGGGCACGGGCACGCGCCCGCTGTTCGTCCGCATCGAGGAAGACAAGATCGTGCTGCTCAAGCAGCTCGACCGTGAGCTGCCGCCGATGCAGGAGGCCGAGGCGCCCGCACCCGCGAACGACGAGGACGTCGACAAGGCGATCGAGGAAGCGGTCGCCGAGGCGATGGCCGCGGCCGAGGCTGCTGCCGGCGACGCCGGCGACGAGAAGACCTACTCGCCCGAGGAGGCCGCGGCGCTGTTTGCGGCTGGTGGCGACGATGGTGATGGCGAGGCGGAGAAGAAGCCGACCAAGGCGAAGGCACCCGCCAAGAAGCGCACCACGACGCGCAAGAAGAAGACCGACGACGAGTAGGCCACGAATTGGAAACGGCCCCGATCAGGCGGCATGCCGATCGGGGCCGTTCGAGTCTTGGGATCAGTCGGCGGCGATCAGCGCCTTGGCCTGTGCGACCAGCTTGAGCGGATCGAACGGCTTGCGCAGGTAGCCCTGGGCGCCGCGATCGGGTGCGTGGCCGAGCTCGTCCTCGGCGATCTTGCCCGAGAAGATCACGACCGGAAGCTCCTTCACGTCGAGCTTCTCGCGAACTCGACGGAGCATCTCCCACCCGTCGATGCCGGGCATCGACACGTCGAGCATCATCAGGTCGGGAATGCGCTGGTTGATCTTGTCGATTCCCTGCTGGGCGTTCGCGCCCTCCACGACGGAGAATCCCTCACGCTCGAGGCACTCGCGGATCACCGAGCGGACCTCTGCGTCGTCGTCGATGATCAGCACCAGCGGAGCGCCGCCACCACGCTTGGACTGCGGCAGCTGCTCGCCGCTCGCGCCCTGCATGAAGCGATCGAGGTCGTCGCGGCGGAACCGCCGATGGCCACCGGGGGTCTTGAACGTCTCGACGCGGCCCATGTCCGCCCACTTGCGGACGGTGCTCTGGGCGACGCCCAGGTACCGGGCTGCCTCGCCGAGGGTCAGCCACTCCGGCGCGTCCTCGGCCGCGTGTGATCGTGCGCTGCGATAGCCCGTCACGTGTCGCGCTCGCTTGGTCGGATCATGCCCGGACACTTCCCATCAGGTTGCCATGCCTAACGTGCACCGCGCGAATCCAGCTGCGGTGCGAAACAGCAGTCGGTCCAACCGCATGCGCTGGACCTTCGTTCGGACACTACCGCACCTGCCGGTCGCGTCCCGCGTCGACCCGACCTAACGGTTGCCGGCAGCCCCGGTGCCGGACCGCTTCGCCGTCGTCGCCTTCTGCTTGACCGTGGTGGTGACGGTCACGGTCTTCTCCGGAAGCGTGACCGTGATCGCGTCGCGCGGCACGCTCACGGTCACCTCGTCGGTGCGCAGCTCGTCCTCGCCCGAGAGCGTCTTGCCGTAGCCCAGACCGAGGATGAACACGCCGGTCAGCACGAGCGCCCAGAACGCGGTCTTCACGACCCCGCGCACCACCGTGCGGCGACGACGGCGCGATCGGAGTCGACGCGCGTCGCTGCGCGAGGTCATGTCGCCTGAGTGGTCGGGGCGTCGTCTGCTCATCGTCGGTCCATGCGTGTGGTCGGGCGCGTCATCGGTCCGACGCGCTCGGCATCTGGTAGTCGGACGCGCGGCGCGCGTACCGGTGGAATGCTGCGTTCTGTACGGTGTCGAGCTCCCACGCCCACGGATCGTCGGGTGCGACCTCGTGCGCCACGCGGGTGCACCACGGCTCGGCTTCGTCCTGGATCGTGGCGAGATCGAGGGTGGTGAACGTCTGCCCGACGCGCTTCTCGAGCTCCTGCAGCAGCGCCGCGACGACCTCCTCGAGCACGTCGCGCCTGCGCGAGTCGGGCGCAGCTCGCTGCACGCGCTGCTCGCCCTCCTCCCAGCGGGAGCGGGCGTACTCGACGGCTGTCTCGGGCTCGGTGAACGAATTCACGGTGTGCGTATGATGCGCCCCATGACGGACGCGCATCCCTCCAGCGACGAGCGTAGCAGCGACACTGGCCGCCCGCACGCCGCCGAGCTCCCCTCCCCCGCTGCCGACCGCGCGATCGTCGCCGGGCAGATCGGCCGCGAGCCGAGGGCCATGGCAGGCGTGTCCGCACGCTGCCCGTTCGGGCTGCCCGCCGCGACGCACCAGGCACCCGTCGACGACTCCGGTCGCCCGTTCCCCACTGCCTTCTACCTGACCTGCCCCCACCTCGTGAAGCAGATCGATCGGCTCGAGGCGGCCGGCGGCGTTCGCCGCTACGAACAGCTCCTGGAGGACGACGACGACCTGCGCGCCGCCACGATGCGCTCGCATGAGCGCCATGCCGCAGTGGACGATCGCGGGGCGAACATCGCCGCATCGAGCAATCCGATGCATCCGAAGTGCCTGCACGCCCACGCTGCGTTCGAGCTGGCGATGGGCGACCACCCGCTCGGGCGGCGCGTGCTCGCCGAGGCGGAGCCGATCTGGTGCGACGACGCGCGGTGCACGTCGCTCGCCGCCGGCGCTGTCCAATCCTGATCACGTGCCGCACGGCGCAGCAGCGCGTGACGCAACGGCGACCGTCGCAGCCCCGAGATTCCGGCGGAACGGGATGCTTTCGGGGGAAGGCTCATGGGGAACGTCACTCTGGCGCCGGCAACGGCCGCATCGATGCCGGCCGCGGCCGATGCTGCGCGTAGCGACCACGGCGTTCACGTCGATGCACGACTGTCGGGCCTTGCGCTCGGCGCGCTCGGGGTGGTGGCCAGCTTCACGCCATCGAGCTTCGCGCGCACCGGCGGCGTCCAGGCAGCCTCGACGATCGTGCTCGGGCTGACGGGTGTCGGCCTCGGCTACGCGCTTGCGGATCCGATCGACCAGCTCGGATCGGCGTTGACCGGGAGCGACGACGCACGCGTCACGGCGCTCGCCGCCGGCGCGACGGGTGCGGGTATCTGGGGCGCCACACGCCTGTGGGCGCGGCTTGGCAGCGAGAGCAGGATCGTTCGTCCCCTGCTCGGCTCCGCGGGCGGCCTGCTCGGGTTCGCCGGGCTCGCGGGCGCCGCTGCGCTCACCGCGGGCCAGCTCGGCAGCGACGACGACGGTCGCCCCAGCGTTGCTGCCGTCGGCGTAGGCATCGCGGCGCTTGCAGGCACCGCCGCCGGCCTGCTCGCGTTGCGCGGCCGGATGGGCAAGGCGCCAACCGCGCTGGAGGCGGCGCGCTACGTACTCGATGCCGGCGAGTCGTCGGTGCAGGGGATCACGAGCGAGACCGCCACGGCGATGCGCCGGGAGCACGTCGGCGCCGCCCGCGCCCATTACACGGCCATGATCGCCGGCGGCGACGAGGCTGCGTGGGATCGGCTCGGTCGCAACGGCCGCAACTTCGTGGCCGGCACCGCCACTACCGACGACATCGCGCGCCTGTCAGGACTGCCCGCGCTCGCCCGACCGGAACGCATCTACGTCGGCGTGAACGAGGCCGCGACGCCCGAGGCACGCGTGCAGCTCGCGATGCAGCGGCTCGAGGCAACCGGCGCGTTCGAGAAGGGCAACATCCTCGTGGTCGCGCCCGTCGCGACGGGGCGCTTCAACCCGGTCACGCCGTACGCGTCGGAGGTGTACGCGCGCGGCGACATCACGTCGGTGGCGATCCAGACCTCGGAGTCGAGCCCCGTGTTCGCGATGCACAAGATCGGCCAGGCCGGCAACACGCACCGGATGCTCGTAGCGGCGATCAGCCAGCGCCTCACGACCGCGGGACGGAGCGACGACACCCACCTGCTCTTGCAGGGGCTGTGCTACGGCGGCTGGGCCGAGCAGCACGCGATGCTGCACGACGGCATCCGAGGTGTCGCCGAGCTCGGCGTGGACCATGCGCTGTTCCAGGGAACGCCCGGGATGAGCCTCACCCAGCACCGCGCGATGTTCGCGGTGCAACGTGGACTGGAGCCGGCGGGGCTCGTGGCGCACTCGAGCGCCGACGTGCTCGAGCAGGCCGCCGCCCGAACGAGCGCCCCTACCGTGACGTGGATCGTGAATCCCGACGACCCCGTACGGCTGCGCCTCACGAACTTCTTCCGCGTGCCGGAACGCGTCGGCGGCCAGAACGTGAAGCGCACCTTCATACCGATCGCCACGGCGGTGAACGAGCTGCTCGACACCGTCGCGCAGGCACGCCGCATGCGCGGCGGATTCGCGGAGGTCGGCCACGACTACCGCGCCGGCACCCCGCGGGCCGTGAAGGTCGCCTTCGGGTTCGACGACGTGTCGATGGACACCGTCCGCCGAGTCGAGCACGAGGTCGCCCGTCAGGAGCGCCTCAAGCTGATCGCGGGCGCGGGTCGGTAGCAGGAATCGACGCCTCCCCGCCGAAAACCGGGGCATGGCCGAGTCCACCACCACCCGCGTTCGAACGCTCGGATCGCGCCGGCTCGCATCGGTGGACTGGTCGAACCCGGTCCGACGGTTCTTCGGCCAGTCGCGGGGAGTCAACTGGGGCGTGCTGTTCCTCGCGCTCGTGATCGCGATGTTCCTCGTCCGACCACTCGTGATGAGCGGCATGAGCTGGCACCGCACCGCGGCGCTGCTCAACGAGCGTCGCGCGGAGGTCGCGTCGCTCGAGCGACGCAACGATCGGCTCACGCGTCGCGTCGAGTACTACAAGACGCGCACGTTCATCGCCGAGCAGGCACGCGAGTACGGCATGGTCGAGCCGGGTGAGCAGTCCTACGTGATCCGCGAGATCGTGCATCCTGAATCCGCTGCGCAGTACGCGATCTCACGGCTGCGCAACGCGACCATCGACAGCCCTGTCGCGATCGCAGCGCAGGACTGATCAGTTCGAGACGAACTCCTCGACCTTGAGCATGTTCGTGAAGCCCGGCTGGCCGGCGATCGTGCCGGCGGTGAACACCACGCGCTCGCCCGGCTGGATCAGTCCGCTCAGCTTCGCACCGGTCGTGGAGTCGGTCCAGATCGGGTCGCCGCTCTTGGGGATGTCGGCGAGCAGGATCGGCACCGTGCCCCAGTCGAGCGCGAGCCGACGACATGCGTTGACGTCGCGCGATGCCGCGATCACCGGGCGGCGCGGCCGGTTGCGCGACACCTGCCGCGCCGTTCGCCCCGTCTCGGTGAGCACCACGATCGCCGCCGCGCCGAGCAGCTCGCCGACCTCGCACGCGGTGTCCGCAAGTGCCTGCGGCACGCTCGTGGTTCGACCCGCTTCGAGGTAGGTCTGCGGAGCGGGCATCGCGGGCTCCACGGCGCGCGCGATCCGATCGAGCATCCGGATCGCGTGCACCGGCCACTTGCCCACGGCCGTCTCGCCCGACAGCATCACGGCGCTCGTTCCGTCGAGCACCGCGTTTGCCACGTCGCTCGCCTCGGCGCGCGTCGGCTCGGGATTCTGCGTCATCGTCTCGAGCATCTGTGTGGCGGTGATCACCGGGATGCCGAGCTCGTTCGCACGGCGGATGATCCGCTTCTGCACGAGCGGCACGTCGGCCGGCCCGAGCTCCACGCCCAGGTCGCCGCGAGCCACCATCACGCCGTCGCTCGCCGCCAGGATGTCGTCGAGCCGATCGACCGCCTGCGGCTTCTCGATCTTGCTGATCACCTGCGGGCGGTTCATGCCCTCGGGCGTGTGCTCGTAGATGAGCTGCCGCAGCCGCTCCACGTCGTCGGGGCTGCGCACGAACGACTGGGCGATGTAGTCCACGCCCTGCGCGAGCGCGAACTTCAGGTCCTCGACGTCCTTCTCGGTGATCGAGGGGATGTCGAGCTCCACGTCGGGCAGGTTCACACCCTTGGCAGTGGAGATCGGACCACCCTCCTCCACGAGGCACTCGATGATGCCGGTGGCCAGGTGCGGCTCCTGCACGCGCAGGCGAATCGTTCCGTCGGCGAGCATGATCGTCGACCCATGCTCGACGCAGCGGCTCAGCTGCTCGAGCTTGATCGGCAGCTCGTCGTCGGCAAGGTCCTCGGGCTCGGGAAGGTCCCGCGTGAGCAGCCTGATCACGGAGCCGGTCACGAGCTGACGCTCGCCGGGAACGCGCCCCACGCGGATCTTCGGCCCCTGCAGGTCGGCAAGGATCGCGGTCGGTCGCGTGAACTCCTTCGAGATCGCGCGGATCGAGGTCACGACCTTCGCGTGGTCGTCGTACGCACCATGCGAGAAGTTGAGCCGCACGACGTTCATGCCGGCGAGCACCATCTCCTTGAGCACCTCGTGGTCGCTCGTGGCCGGGCCGATCGTGCACACGATCTTCGTGTGCCGGATGCGGCGTGCCTCGTGCGTCGGAATGTCGACCATGGCTCCTCGCGAAGCAGCGACATCGTAGGGAGTCGCGCTCGTCGTCGTCATCATCATGCCTACCTGTTCAGCGTGCGCCCGCGGTCACCTTTGCAAACGGGGTCGCATACCGCGCGCCCTCGCCGAGCTGTTCCTCGATGCGCAGGAGCTGGTTGTACTTGGCGACGCGGTCGCTCCGGCTCGGCGCGCCCGTCTTGATCTGGCCGCATCCGGTGCCGACGGCGAGGTCCGCGATGATCGCGTCCTCGGTCTCGCCGCTGCGGTGGCTCATCACGTTGGTGTAGCCGTGGCTCGCGCCCAGGCGCATCGCGGCGATCGTCTCGCTGAGCGATCCGATCTGGTTGACCTTCACGAGCATCGAGTTGGCGACCCCCGCATCGAGGCCCTGCTGCAGGCGCGCGGGGTTGGTCACGAACAGGTCGTCGCCCACGAGCTGCACGCGATCACCGAGACGTTCGGTGATCAGCTTCCAGGCGTCCCAGTCGTCCTCGCTCACGCCGTCCTCGATCGACACGATCGGCGCGCGCGACATCCAGTCCTCGTACATCGAGACGATCCCGTCCGCGTCGAGCGACGTGCCGTCGCCCGCCATCACGTAGCGGCCGTCCTTGTAGAACTCGGTGGCTGCGGCATCGAGCGCGATCGAGACCTGGGTGCCGGGCTCGTAGCCGGCGGCGCCGATCGCCTCGACGAGCAGCTCGAGCGCCTCGACGTTCGAGCCGAGGTCGGGCGCGAACCCGCCCTCGTCACCCACCGCGGTGCTCAGTCCGCGCTGGTCGACGGCCTTCTTGAGCTGGTGGAACGTTCGCACGGCTGCCTGCAGGCCCGCGCTGAACGTGTCGAACCCGTGCGGGACGATCATGAACTCCTGCACGTCGATCGCGTTGTTGGCGTGCTCGCCACCGTTGATCACGTTGAGCATCGGCACGGGGAGCACGGCCGGCTCCTCGATCGCGTAGGCACCGCGCAGCCACTGCCACACCTCGACGTCCTGCTCGGCGGCGAGCGCGCGGGCGAGCGCGAGCGACGTGCCGAGGATCGCGTTGGCACCGAGGCGACCCTTGTTCGGGGTGCCGTCGAGCTCGATCATGACCTCATCGAGAGCGCGCTGGTCGGAAGCATCCATGCCGATGACCTTCGGAGCGATCTCTTCGTTCACGGCCTTGACGGCATTGAGAACACCCTTGCCCTGATACACGGACTTGTCGCCATCGCGACGCTCCCAAGCCTC